>DQGZ01000210.1:879-3839 GCA_003531345.1 Alphaproteobacteria bacterium
CCTGAAACCTGAAACCTGAAACCTAAAAAAATGAAATCAATAGTTATAGTTGAGTCGCCAGCTAAGTGCAAAACGATAGAAAAATACTTAGGCAAAAACTATAAAGTTTTAGCATCTTATGGCCATATCCGTGACTTACCATCTAAGGACGGATCGGTGCTGCCTGACAAAAATTTTGAAATGAAATATGTAGTTGATGCTCGGTCAAAAAAATATGTAAAAGAAATTTCTGATGCAGTAAAAAAAGCTGATGAGCTGATACTAGCAACTGATCCTGATAGAGAGGGGGAGTCAATCAGCTGGCATGTATATGATGAGCTTTTAAAAGAAAAAGTAATAACAAATAAATTTCCAGTTAAGCGGGTTTCATTCAATTCTATTACCAAAGATGCAGTTAATAAAGCGATGGCTGCACCTCGGGAAATTGATATGAACTTGGTAAACTCTCAGCAAGCAAGACGTGCGTTAGATTATCTGGTTGGGTTTACATTATCACCTGTATTATGGCGTAAACTTCCGGGCAGTCGCTCTGCTGGTCGTGTTCAGTCTGTTGCATTGAGGTTGGTTTGTGAGCGTGAAAAAGAAATTGAAGCCTTCAAGCCAGTTGAATATTGGACCATTCAGGCATTATTCCAGACAGATATGGGCGAACAATTTTTATCTAACTTAAGCCAGATATCTGGTAAAAGAATTGATAAACTAGGTATAAAAAATAAAGCTGAAGCTGAGCAGATTTTAAACGAAATTTTAGGGCAGGAATTTTCTGTTAAAGAAATTGAAAAGAAAAGGCTAACCAGAAACCCGAAACCTCCTTTTACCACTTCAACCCTACAACAGGAAGCTTCACGCAAATTAGGTTTTTCTGCTAAAAAAACTATGCAGATAGCGCAAAAACTTTATGAAGGCGTTACAATTGGCGGTGAAACAGCGGGTTTAATTACATATATGAGAACTGATGGTGTATCAATTGCGCCAGAAGCAATGGATAGAACCAGAGAAGCTATTTCAAAATTATTTAAAGGTAATTATTTACCTGAAAAACCTCGCTTCTATTCTTCAAAAGCTAAAAATGCTCAGGAAGCGCACGAAGCAATTCGCCCTACTGATTCAATGCGTACACCAGATAGTGTTGAAAAATATTTAGATTCTGACCAAGCAAAACTTTATGAGTTAATTTGGAAGCGCCTAGTTGCCAGCCAAATGGAAGCCGCACTGCTTGACCAAGTAGCAGCTGATATTGAAACTAACAGCAAAAAATATATTTTCCGCTCAGTTGGTACAACAATGGTTTTTGATGGTTTTTATAAATTATATAAAGAAGATGTTGATGACTCAGATGACGAAGATGCAGAATTAAAATTACCTATTCTTACTGAAAATCAAAATTTAGATTTAGCAAAAACAGAAGAAAAGCAAAACCCAGAAGGCGAGCAACATTTTACCCAGCCACCACCAAGATATAATGAAGCAAGTTTAGTTAAAAAACTTGAGGAACTCGGCATTGGTAGACCTTCAACTTACGCTTCAATTTTAGCGGTTTTGATTGATAGAGAATATGTAAAATTAGATAAACGCCGCTTTATACCTGAAACCCGTGGGCGTTTAGTAACGGAATTTTTGAGTGATTATTTTACTAAATATGTGGAATATGATTTCACTGCGGAATTAGAAGAGGAACTGGATTTAATTTCAGACGGCAAGCTGGACTGGAAAAAGGCGCTTAAAGATTTCTGGGGAGCGTTCAAGGAAAATATAGATAAAGCGATGGAGTTAAAAATTACGGATGTAATTAACACTCTTGATACTTCATTAGAGAATTTATTTTTCGGTGAGCACGGCACAGCAGAAGAAAAACGCAAATGTCCTAAATGCTCTGATGGCAAGATTGGTTTGCGTTTGGGTAAATTTGGTGCGTTTATTGGTTGTTCAAACTACCCAACTTGTGATTATACAAGGCAGATATTAACTAATGATAATAAACCAAAAGAAAGTGAAGAAGGGGGTGATGCAGGCGCTGATGCAAACGCACCTAATAATCACTTTGAAACCAGAGTTTTAGGTAATGATAAAAGAACTGGCAAAGAAATTACTTTGCGTAAAGGACCTTATGGTTTTTATGTTCAGCTTGGTGAGCAAGGAAAAGATAAAAAAGACAAGCCAAAACGCACCTCAATTCCGCGTGGTGTAAAGATTGATGATGTTGATCTGCAAAAAGCAGAAACAATGCTGGCGCTGCCTCGCAATTTGGGTAAACACCCAGCAGACGGACTTGATGTGTTGGCAGGTGTTGGCAGGTTTGGCCCTTACATTTCTCACAATAAAAAATTCTTCTCACTGAAAAATATTTCAATTTTTGATGTTACTTTAGAAGACGCAGTTCCTTTGATTGTGGAAAAACCAGAAGGTGCAAGACGTGGTGGCTTTAAAAAGAAAACAGATACAGAAAAAAAAGAAGCACCTAAAAAAACTACTGCAAAAAAATCTGCGAAGAAGAAGTAGATTAAAAGGGCATAATTAAAACAAGGTTTTTATAAATCCCTTTGCTATTTCAATGCAATTATAATCGATTGAGTGGCTTAAGCCTTTTATTGAGTGCATCTGCACATCAACGCCAGCTTCCTTGAGTTTTTCGTTTGCTGCAACACTCCTGTCATAAGGTACCACTTCATCATCAACACCGTGAACCAGCAGTGTTTTTGGTTTAGACCTTATATTTAATTCCTCAAGGTTTGAAACTACAAGTGCGCCAGAAAAAGAAATGATACCAGCTATTTCTTTTTCTATCGTAAGCCCAGTGTGCAGCGCCAGCATTCCCCCTTGTGAAAAGCCAAGAAGAATAATTCTATTGTAAGGTATTTTATGCTTTTCAGAAATTTCAGATATAACGTCACGGATGTATTTTGCAGCATTCTCAACTCCTGCTTTCATTTTGTTGTAGCTTCTGTCCTGTAATGAGAACC
>DQGZ01000065.1:0-340 GCA_003531345.1 Alphaproteobacteria bacterium
CCAGTTTTTCGCTCAATAATATCATATGAGTTTTTGCCTGTTGGCTTCCAAGTAAAATTCATATCAGTTAAATTTACAAAAAAGTCATTTGTTAGCTTACCAACATTTTCAGTAAATACTCCATGTTTAGAGTTATTATAATTTACCCCTAAAACACGCAAGCCGCCTAATAAAACAGTCATTTCTGCTGCCGTTAAAGCAAGCAGATGAGTGCGATCAAGCATTAATTCTTCAGGGCTAACTTTATAATCTTTTTTAACATAGTTGCGGTAAGCATCATGAAGCGGTTCTAACACTTCAAAAGATTCTATGTCTGTCATCTCCTGAGTTGCATCACCCC
>DQGZ01000065.1:597-7997 GCA_003531345.1 Alphaproteobacteria bacterium
TCATCTCCTGAGTTGCATCACCCCTACCAGCTATAAACGGAATATTTACGTTAACTCCCGCAGCTTTAGCTGCTTGCTCTATGCCTACATTGCCTGCTAAAACAATTACATCTGCAACACTTGCGCCTGCTTCATAAGCAATAGGCTCAAGAATTTGCAAAACTTTAGCAAGACGAGTTGGCTCGTTTGCCTCCCAGTTGTTTTGAGGTGCAAGGCGAATGCGTGCACCATTTGTGCCGCCTCGCATATCTGATCCACGGAATGTGCGTGCGCTATCCCATGCAGTTGCTACCATTTCACTGATTGTTAAACCACTGCTTGCAATTTTTTCTTTTACTTTTGCAATATCATAATTTGTATTACCTACTGGCACAGGGTCTTGCCATATTAAATCTTCATTTGGAACATCAGGCCCAATGTAGCGAGCTTTAGGCCCCATGTCGCGGTGAGTAAGTTTAAACCAAGCACGAGCAAAAACCTCTGAGAAATAAGTATGATCTTTATAGAACCTTTCAGAAAATTTTCTATATTCTGGATCCATTTTCATTGCCATATCTGCATCGGTCATAATTGGATTATGGCGTATTGATGGATCTTCAACATCAACTGGCTTATCTTCTTCTTTAATATTTATTGGCTCCCATTGCCATGCACCTGCAGGGCTTTTTTTCAATTCCCAGTCATAATTTAATAGTAAATGAAAATAACCATTATCCCATTTAGTTGGATTTGTTGTCCAAGCACCTTCTAGACCGCTTGTAACTGTATCACGGCCTACACCTCTGCTAACTTTATTATTCCAGCCTAGCCCTTGTTCTTCAAGTTCTGCTGCTTCTGGCTCTGCACCTAAGTTGCTAGCCTTGCCATTACCATGGCATTTACCAACAGTGTGGCCGCCTGCGGTAAGCGCGACAGTTTCTTCATCATTCATTGCCATGCGAGCAAACGTTACTCTCACATCATGAGCGGTTTTTATAGGATCTGGTTTACCATCAACACCTTCAGGGTTTACATATATTAAACCCATTTGCACAGCAGCTAAAGGATTCTCAAGGGATTCACTGTTTTTTTCATTATATCTGGCTTTTGCTAGCCATTCAGTTTCAGGGCCCCAATAAATATCTTTTTCTGGGTGCCAAATATCTTCACGGCCAAACCCAAATCCAAAGGTTTTTAATCCCATTGACTCATAGGCTATATTACCTGCTAAAATAATTAAGTCTGCCCAGCTAATTTTGTTACCATATTTCTTTTTAATAGGCCATAAACGGCGGCGTGCTTTATCTAAGTTTGCGTTATCTGGCCATGAATTTAATGGCGCAAAGCGTTGGTTTCCCGTGCCAGCTCCGCCTCTGCCATCTGCCGTGCGGTAACTGCCCGCAGCATGCCATGCCATACGAATCATTAATCCGCCATAATGGCCCCAATCTGCTGGCCACCAATCTTGGCTATCTGTCATTAGATTGTGTAAATCTTTTTTAAGAGCGGCAACATCTAGCTTTTTTAGCTCTTCTTTATAATTGAAGTTATTACCTAAAGGATTAGTTTTTGTATCGTGCTGATGTAAAATATCAAGGTTTAGCGCCTTTGGCCACCACGCCATATTTGAACTGCCAGCAGCAGTATTACCACCATGCATTATTGGGCATTTACCAGTTGATTTACTATCCATATAATCTCCTTGTTTTAGGTTTAAATTATTGTTTGATATTAAATTAATACACCCAAACTACTATAAGTATAATCTATTTATCTTATTTTATTGATAGATATTACCTATTGCATATTTAAAATTACTCTTGATTATTTTAGTGAAAGCTAATATAATTAAACTATAAATAACTGTCAACATGAAAAACAAAGAGCAAAATAGCGCAATAACAAAGATGCAAAAAAATGCTAAGAAAGCTGAAAGCATGCTTAAACTTTTGGCAAATTCAAAGCGTTTAATGATTTTATGCCATTTAATAAAAACTGAGAAATCCGTTGGTGAGTTATCTGATTTGGTTGGGCTTTCCCAGTCTGCCTTATCGCAGCATTTATCTAAAATGAAGTTGCAAGGCTTAGTTGAATCAGATAAGCGGGGGCAAATGGTTTATTACTCAATTAATAACCATGAAGTTGAGGCAATTTTATCAACGCTATATTTAATATATTGCAAAGATTAAAAAATCTTGTCTGCAATATTAGAATATTATAATTTATTAAATTAACCAAGGAGGATTAAATGCCAATAAAAACTGTAAATTCTGAAACTCTAAAACAGTGGCTTGCCAATGGTGAAGCTGTAGTTGTTGACGTTCGTGAGCCAGCAGAACATTCAGCAGAAAACATAAAGGGAGCAAAACTAGTGCCACTTGCAACAGTTAGTAAAAACAAACTGCCTGATTGCTGCAATAAAAAACTAGTTGTGCATTGTCGCTCAGGCGGGCGCAGCACTAAAGCTTGTGAAAAGCTACTAGCTGAAGACCCAAACCTTGAGATTTATAATTTAGAAGGGGGAATATCCGCTTGGAGTGGCGCTGGAAATGAAGTTGGCACTTCAGGCAAATTCTTTTTACCACTTGATAGGCAAGTACAATTAACTGTTGGCCTATCTGTATTTATTGGAAGTGCATTAACTTATTTTGTTAACCATTCATTTTTAGTTATACCTGCATTTTTTGGTGCGGGGTTAACTTTTGCAGGCGCAACTGGATTTTGCGGCTTAGCTATGCTGTTGGCTAAAATGCCTTGGAATCAGAAAACCGGTATTTCTTGCGTAACGACTTGTTCGGTTAAATAATGCTAATACTGGGCTACATATTAGCTTTAATGATGGGCTTAACCCTAGGGTTAATTGGTGCTGGAGGTTCAATTTTAACCGTACCAATACTAGTTTACCTTATGAGCGTTAAGCCTATCACTGCTACTGGCTACTCGCTACTAATTGTTGGAGCAACCGCTTTCACTGGCGCTATTCAATATTGGCGGAAAGATTTAGTCAAGTTTAAGGCTGCTTTTACTTTTGCTATACCTGCAATGCTAGCAGTTTTAATAACTAGAACTTATTTAGTGCCAAGCATACCTAATTATGTTTTGGGTTTAGAGAAAAATTCATTAATTATGGTTTTCTTTGCTGCGTTAATGATGACTTCAGCAAGTTTTATACTCAAAAAACCAGAAATTATAATTAATCAAAATATACAATCTAAACCTAACTATATAAAACTTATTTTTGGCAGTGCGGGAGTTGGTATTTTAACTGGATTAGTTGGCGCTGGTGGCGGATTTTTGATAATTCCAGCGCTCATTGCTCTGTTTGGCTTATCTATGAAAGAAGCAGTTGGAACATCACTAACAATTATAGCAATAAATTCATTAGTCGGCTTTAAGGGTGATTTACTCTCAGGCATTGAAATTGATTGGCAATTACTAATACCCTTTATGATTTTAACCATTTTAGGAATGGCCTTTGGAATATTACTAAGCAAAAAAATTGACGGCTCAAAACTCAAAAAAATATTCGGACTATTTACGCTGATAATCGGATTAGTTATTGCCATTGAAGAAATTATTAAATTAACCAACTAACGGAGTAAACTATGAAAGTTCAACATTTTTATGATAAAGATACTGCAACTTTTACTTATGTAATATCTGATAGTGCAACCAATAAATGCGCCATAATTGACCCCGTGCTTGATTATGACATGCATTCAGGTAAATCAAAAACAACCTCAGCGGATATTGTTATAAAATATATTCAAGATAATGATTTGCAGATTGAGTGGATTTTGGAAACTCATATTCACGCTGATCATTTAACTTCATCATCATATATAAAAGAAAAATTAGGCGGTAAAATTGGCATCGGTGAAAATATAAAAGAGGTATTAAATTTCTGGGTGCCAATGTTTAATTCAGTTTTTGATACCCCTCTTGATGGAAAGCAGTTTGATAAATTATTCAAAGATTGTGAAAAATTTAATATTGGTAATTTAGAAGTTAAGGTTATCCACACACCAGGGCATACGCCAGCTTGTTTATGCTATCATGTTGAAAATTCAATTTTTGTTGGCGATACAATTTTTACGCCAGCTCTAGGCACCGCAAGAACAGACTTCCCAGGAGGTAGCGCAAAAACTTTATATAATTCAATTCAGAAAATTTTAGCACTCCCTGATGAAACAAAAATTTATGTTGGGCATGATTACCCAGCTGAAGGCAAAGAACCGCAATATGTTTGCACAGTAAAAGAGCAAAAAGAAAGTAACATTTTAGTAAATAAAAACATTACTGAGGAGCAATATATTGAAACCAGAAACAAAAGAGATTTTGGAAAAGCAGTTCCACGCTTACTTTTGCCATCAATTCAAGTTAATTTAAGAGTTGGAAAATTTGGTAAACCAGAAGAAAATGGGATACAATATATAAAAGTTCCAGTGAATAAACTAGGATAAGTTAATATTGTTTTGATTTTTTATATAACCAGCTTCATCATAGAAACAAATTACCACTACAGGAAAGTTATATGCAAACAGCAACATTACAAAACGATGAGGCTCAAAATTTACATCAAACTGCAAAACCCTCTGAAGAAGCTATTTTGTCGGTTTTAGAATCGCTACAAAAAGGTGATTATCAAGTTTCACTTGAGGGCAATGATTTGGTTTCAATAGCGGTTCGCAACTTAGTTGAAAAACTAAAAAAACAAACAATGGACGAAATGGATAGAGTGGTAAAAATCTCTATTCAAGCTAATGAAACTGCAGTTTTTTCAGCACATATGTTACATAATTTTAGAAAAGTTGATGAGCGCGCTCAGTCAATCGCCGCGGCGGCAGAAGAAATGGAGGCATCCGTTCAAGAGATAAGAACCTATGGAAATAATATAAATAACGAAACCAAAGAGGCAAAATTAGTAACTGATTCTGGTGCAAAAGCCGTTGAATCTTTAGTCAGTGAATTTGATAAAATTGCAAATTCAGTTGAAGATAATGTTACAAAAGTAAACAAACTTTCGGAATTTACTAAAAAAGTTGGTGAAATAGCTGAGGATATTAAAGCTATTGCGTTTCAAACCAATTTACTTTCACTTAACGCTTCAGTTGAAGCGGCAAGAGCAGGTGATGCAGGGCGTGGGTTTGCAGTTGTTGCGCAAGAAGTTAGAATGTTGGCGGGTAGATCATCAACAGCTACCAAGCAAATTGAAGATTTAGTAAAAAACCTTCAAGGTGAAATGGAGCTTATTGTTAAATCAATGAATCAAAGCTCTGGTGCGGTTGAAACTGGAAAAAAATCCATTTCGGAAGTTGGTAACAGAATGAGGTCTATTACTGAAAAAATCAATGCAGTTTCACAAAATGTTGAACAAGTTTCTTTAACTCTAAACGAACAAGCAAATGCTTCACAACAAGTAGCAAGTGGCATTACAGATATTGCAACTAGCACAACTGAGAGCGTTGAAGGCGTTGAGAAAATTGTTGATGCACTTGATAGAATTGAAAAACTACTTTCAGCACATATTACAAAACTTGCAGAGTTTAATGTTCCTGATAAGGTTGTTAAACTTGCACAATCTGATCATGTTATTTGGAAAAAACGCCTGCTAAATATGGTAGTTGGTAAAGAAGGCTTAAAATCTAGTGAACTTGCAGACCATCACACTTGCAGGCTTGGTAAATGGTATGATGGCGTTAAAGATTCAAAATATTTAAACGATTCAACATTTAAAAATTTAGTTAACCCACATAAACTAGTACACGACCACGGCAAGCGAGCGGTTGATTTGTTCAATAGTGGCGATATGGAGGGCGCACTAAATGAAATAGCAAAAGTTGAAAACGCCTCTCAGCAAGTTTTGGAGTCATTATCTAAGCTTGAAGGAAAATAGTTAAAGAACTGGGGGCTTTGCCCCCCCCAGTCCAGAATGCTAGAACCTCACTTTACCTTGCACGAATAAAGATCTTCCAACCTCATTAACCTGTATTTCTGTTGGATCTGATATGCTTGAGCGATTTAAGTGATCAGCATATTTTGTATCAAACAAATTATTTATACCAAAAGTTAGTTCAACAGGTTTCAATTTTGTAAGTGTAGCATTTAAGTCTAAAACTGCATATCCGCCAGTTTTTGCAACATCTCTGCCACTTCCTGTTAACCTGTTAGTATCAACTCTGGTTTGTTTTGCGGCCCAACGAACATCACTCCCAAACTTAAGATAGTCTTCTACCCTCCATTCAGCTCCTATACTTCCTTGCAATGCTGGGATTTGAGCTAGAACTGAATTGTCTGATTCATTTTCACCATATGTATAAACAGCATTAGAATTTAATGATAAGCTTGATGAAATATCCCAACTTCCACTTAACTCAAATCCTGAAAGTAATGCATCAACATTCCTGTACACAGTAACATTAGGGGAGTTAACTAGAATGCCTGATTGCCCTCTAGCGGAATCTTTTAATATATAATCACTTACTTTGTTTGCATAAGCACTAATATCAACATTCCAACTTGATTGAGTATATCTAAATCCTGCATCTAATTGGTGATGCTTTTCTGGCTCAATTCTAGGGTTACCTACCCAAGATTGGCTACCACCCATTCCTGAATAGCTTGCCATTCCACGCTCTGTTGCATCCGCTGTTCTAACTGACCTACTTAAACCTGAATATAACATAACATCATTTGTTAAATCATGCTCAATTCTGGCTAAGCCACCAAAATTATTCTCCTTTTGTTCCGATGCTGTATAGCCATAATAAGTATTATACAGATTGTTAGCACTTAAGCTTGTAACAGAAGATATTTGATTAGCTTTACCAAAATCAGCAACTACATAATCATACCTTGCACCGATAGTTAACCTGTTATTATAATTTATGTCTTTAGTTGTTTCTAATGCTACACTCATTTCTTCCGTTGTAATATCTGGCCAAAGAATAGATTGCAGGTTAGTTACAGTAGTAGGCGTCATACCCTGTTTTCTTGTAGCATCACGATTATTAGATTTATATTCTAAAACTGTTTTTACTAACTCATCACTAAAGTTAAAATCTGTTTTTAGTTTTGCACCATAAGTATCAGATTCTGAATCTGCTCGCATCCTCATGCCAGTTGCAGCTCTTAAGCTATAATTATCCATTAGATGCTCAACTAGTGATGCATAGGCAGACAAATCAATTTTACTTAGAGCTCCGTTCTCAAATTCCTTTTCAATCCCTGCTCTATATGTTTTACCATCTGAAATTGGACTATCCATACTTGAGCCAGCAAATAATGAATCCTCTATTTTATTCTGTTCAACTCCAAAATAAATATGGGCATCTTGAGGG
Organism: Alphaproteobacteria bacterium; assembly: GCA_003531345.1. Lineage (GTDB taxonomy): Bacteria > Pseudomonadota > Alphaproteobacteria > Rickettsiales > UBA8987 > UBA8987. Next base: position 7,917 of record DQGZ01000065.1, read on the forward strand.
GTAAAACCTAATATTAAATTACCTGATTTTTCAACAAAAGAACTTCTAACAGTATTTCCATCACCATCTTTATAATTTCCC
>DQGZ01000065.1:8262-9051 GCA_003531345.1 Alphaproteobacteria bacterium
CCATCACCATCTTTATAATTTCCCGAATTTTTATATGAAGCGGCACCTCTTGCATATGCAAAATCATTACCTGCTAAAGCGTTTGTATTGTAATAATCCATACCACTATTACCATCAAAGCCAGAAGTAACATCACTAGTAACTTGAACATCTTTTGCAAGCTGTGGTTTTTTACGATCAAGAATTATGCTGCCACCCGCACCACCTGCGCCATTTAATACAGACTGATAGCCCCTAACAACAGTTACACTATCATAACTTTCAACTGATGAATATGCAGTTGGGGGATCCATTCTATTGGGGCAACCACCATGCGTAAATGTTTCATCTGAAATAATATTAAGCTGATTTTGAGATTGCCCTCTGATAGTAGGCTCTAAACCGTGCCCACCCATTCTTGAAGCTGTAATTCCAGTTAGATTTTTTAAATAATCTACACTATTTGCAATAGGCTTAATTGTATAATTTTCTTTTAAATCTATGCGTTCAGATGATACTGAGTTTGGCTTGGTTGCGTATATATTAATTGTTGGTAACTTGTATATTTTTTCTTTAGTAGTTGCTGATAATGCAGTAGTGGCAGATAAACCAATTGCTAGAAAGCTAGCGATAAATAATTTTGAATTCATTTTAACCTCAATAAAATAATAATATTAATAATAACTATACTAATATCATTGCTGGCGGTGCCTGAGGTTGATTGGTTAAAATTAAACTATCATTTATGATTGACTCTTCTTCGCTATATAAAAAACTAATCTCCTGATATCTGTTATTTATAATTATAAT
>DQGZ01000222.1 GCA_003531345.1 Alphaproteobacteria bacterium
CAACGAAGTTGTAAGTTTTGTTAAAGGGGGCTTGAAAGACCTTTCAGTTTCGAGAACTAATTTTAGCTGGGGTATACCAGTGCCGAACAATGAAAAGCATGTAATGTATGTTTGGCTTGATGCCTTAACTAACTATTTAACCTCCGCAGGTTTTCCTGACACATCTTCTAATGAATATATAAAATTCTGGGAAGGCGCAGATGTTGTGCATGTAGTAGGTAAGGATATTTTGCGCTTCCATGCGGTTTACTGGCCAGCATTTTTAATGGCTGCAAAATTACCACTGCCTAAACAAATTGTTGCCCATGGCTGGTGGACGATAGAAGGCGAAAAGATGAGTAAATCAGTCGGCAATGTTATTTCCCCGCAGGAGCTTATAAGCAATTTTGGGCTTGACCAAACGCGCTATTTTTTACTTAAGGCAATGCCTTTCGGTAATGATGGCGACCTTTCAAAAGACAGGTTAAAAGAAATAGTAAATGCTGACCTTGCCAATAATATCGGCAATTTTGCCCAGCGTATATTAAGCATGATATTTAAAAATTTAGATGGAGTAATTCCTGCAAAAAAAGATGAAGTCTTAGGCTTAGAGGAAAAGGCTTTATTTGATGATTTGATGTATCACGTAAAAATCACAAAAAATATCCGTGAAGGTGAAATACGCTTTCAGCAGCGCATCATAAATTTTGATTTCTTTGGTATATTGAATGACCTTGTTTCTATCAGCAGTAAATGTAATGAGGTGATAGATAAAACCGAGCCATGGAAGTTAAAATCTGCTGATCCAGAAAAATTCGCAACCACTATGTATTACTTTGCTGAAAGTATCAGGTGCATTGGCATAATGCTGCAACCTTACTGCCCGCAGGCGGCAGGTAAAATTTTAGATATGCTTAAAATCCCTGAAGGCGAAAGGACGTTTGAATTCATCAATGAAAATATCTGGTTGAAAAGCGGCACAAAAATTGATGAGCCAAAAGGCGTTTTCCCAAGAATTGTTTAACTTCTGTTATTGCCCTCACATTGAGCCCACAAAAAAAAGAGAGGCAATATTTAGCAAATCAGGGAAGTTATAATCAAAATATATATTCTTAAGATTATCTAAGAAAAAGAAATCTTTATTTGAATTTTGGAATTATAGTATTAGATTATGCTTACCTTACCGAGAGGGCATCATCAAATATTAATCAACTAACAATATATATGACAATAACAGCAGTAAAACAAACCTCTGACAATAAAGAGTTAACAACACAAGGAAGAGGTGTTGTGTATAACAATATAATTGAAACCATTGGTAACACACCACTGGTACGCCTTAACAGGGTTACGATAGAAGACGGCGCAAAGGCGGAAGTATACGCAAAGCTTGAGTTTTTTAACCCGCTTTCTTCCGTGAAGGACAGGCTTGCCTATTCAATGATAAATGAGGCTGAAAAGTCTGGCAGGATAAAGCCTGACAGTGTTCTGGTTGAGCCAACATCAGGTAATACTGGTATAGCGCTTGCCTTCATTGCGGCTGCAAAAGGCTATAAGCTTATTTTAACCATGCCTGAATCAATGAGTGTTGAACGCAGGAATATGCTGAAGATACTTGGTGCTGAACTGGTTTTAACTGAAGCTGCAAAAGGCATGAAAGGCGCGATAGCAAAAGCTAACGAAATACTCGCCAGTAACCCGAAGGCGGTTCTGTTGCAGCAGTTTGAGAACCCAGCAAACCCATTGATACACCGCAACACAACAGCAAATGAAATATGGAATGATACTAAAGGTGAAGTTGATATATTCATTACTGGCGTTGGCACTGGCGGCACATTAACAGGCGTGGCCGAAGTGTTGAAAGCAAAAAAACCTTCAGTAAAGATTATCGCAGTTGAGCCAGAAGATAGCCCAGTTTTAAGCGGTGGTCAACCAGGTCCTCACAAAATTCAGGGCATTGGCGCAGGGTTTGTTCCTGCTGTATTGAATACTGGCCTTATTGATGAAGTTATAAAAATATCCAACGAAAAATCTTTTGAAGTAGCGCGTAGGGTTTCAAAATCAGAAGGCATACCTTTAGGTATTTCATCTGGCGCAACAGTTGCGGCAGCGTTGCAGGTTGCAGCACGCCCTGAAAATGTAGGCAAGAAAATAGTTGTTATTTGTGCCTCATGTAGTGAGCGTTATATATCAACCGCCCTTTTTGATTTTTAGTATTAGTGTTACAGGGGGCATAGATCATAATTCTTTCCCCTACCTAATACACATTTATTTTTTTACCTGTTTGGCAAATTTCCTTTTCACGCAGTAGGGAGGTTTTGTTCTTTATTTCAGTTGTAGTGGTGCTGTTTGGTAGAAGTTCTATCTCTCTAGCGATTTTTATTACCTTATCAGTGGTTGAGACCAGTGGTTCAAAATTATTGACCTCAGATATAAACCCTAACAGCGTATTTACATATTTTTTTGTTGAGAAAAATTCTTCAGCGAATTCTTTTGCCTTCTTTTCTGAGCTTTTCCTTTTTTCTGCATCCAGAACTAGTTCCTCCAGTTTTTCAACTAATTTTTCAACATCATATCCGTCAATTTTATGTATTACATCTTCGGGTATTTCCTCATAACAGCCAGTGTTGAATGCTAAAATAGGCTTCCCTATGGTAAGCTGTTCCAGCAAAGACCATGAAGAGCCTTCAAAATTAGGGTATCTGAAATTGGCATAAATATCAGTTCCAAATAAGTAGCTGAAAAAATCCTCATCATCTTTACGCCCTAAAAACTTTATTCTACTTTGAAGTTTGTTATCCTCTATGAGTTTTTTTAAGGATAGGTAATAGCCAGATTCTTCATTGTATTCCCCAAGTATTAGATATTGTGCCTTATTCCTCAATATCTTTGATTGCAAAAATGCGTTGATAACAAAATCAACTTTCTTGTTTGAATTAACATGCCCTGTGGTCAATATAGTAACTCTTGTACTGTTAAAGTTAGATTTCACCTGCTTTTGCTGCTTTTCAACAATTTCTTTTACAGAAGGGAAGTGAATAACATTAACGGGGGCGGTTTTTATGTCCTTTAATATTTTTTCGTGATATTTGGAATGAACTATTATACCTAATGCGTTCTTAATTGCTGGTGGGTTTAACCCTTTTGCAACTGCATGCTCAGAGTCCCAGAATGAATCCTCGTTGACCCTGTTCTGGTTGTAATCATCTATGCAGTTACCATAAAAATTCTCCACAAGATGTTTGTAGTAGTCTAGTGAACCATATTTTTCTATAAAATATCCATGAAAGAAATGGTGCATGTTAATGTCATGCAGTATGATTATTCCTGAAATTCTTTGGGATATGTCAAATATCGTGCCATGATATTTATAATTGTTCCCTAAATTATAAATAACCCTGTCAAACCTGCTCAAATTGATAGTTTCCACCTCATCAGGTGAGTAATATTCAACTATATTATCACTATCTATTATAACATCACCCTTGAGTTCATCAGAATTTACAAACACGCTAACTTCCGCATATTTACTAAGCTCAGTGCATATTATATTACTATAAGCCCCTATAGCGCTTTTCGAGCAGAAGGGTGTAAACCATGCTATTTTCAGTTTTTTCTTCATAATTTAATAACTCTATCTAAAATTCCTAGAATAACAGTATAGTAGTTCATAAGTCTATTGATAACTGCCTTTTTCTGCATCTCACCTTCAGTCATGTACTTTTATATACACTCCTTCAGATTCAATTTGAAAAACTTGTTCTAAATAGACTTATGAACTACTATAATCAGCAGTTAATTTGTTAACAATATTATCCCAGTATATACCGAGTTTATTTATCACGTCAAACCCGCCATGCCCAAGTTTTCTGGCGGTTTCCCTGTTGTTGTAAAGTGTGTCCATTGCGTGTGCCAGCTGCTTTGCATTTGGCGCTGTTACCAGCCCGCTTATATTTTGATGAACTATAACATCTGTTCCACCTGCATCAGTAACAGTGATAACAGGTTTTTTTGAATAATATGCCTCCAGCGTTGGGAAGCCGTAGCTATCCTCCATATATGGAAGGTATACACCCCCCAAGCATTCAGCGAAAAGCTCTATTTTTTTCTCCTCACTTATGAATCCACGCATATAGGTAACTTTAGATGTCAGGTCATATTGTTCTATCAGGTTTACAAGCTCTATTTCGTCTTCAATACTGTCTCCCTTGCCAGCTAGAACCAGCTTAACATTACTTTTGGTGTATCTCATCGCCTCAACTGCAAGCAACTGCCTTTTGGAGCGTGATATTCTGCTTGGGTAGAAAATAAAATCACCATATTCTTTGAAAAAGAATTTTTCTGAATCACTGGCAGCGGTGAATAACACCTCAGAATCAATATTATTAAATTCCTTCAGCCTTTTCTGTACGATAGGCGAAATGGAAAATATTTTTTTTGCCTCAGGCAGGTATTGGTTATCAGCGTTGGTAACAACTTCTTTTAAATATTTTCCTTCTTTGCTTTGTTGCAGGTCGGAATATTCAGTTCCGTAAAGGTCATAAGCTTGTCTGAATTGGTGAAACAGCCATAAAACTTTATTGTCATGTTTTATGTAATGTGCAGGGAATTTTGTTGCAATAACCCTGTCATACTGGTCACCGATATTAAATAATTTTGCTGATAAT
>DQGZ01000029.1 GCA_003531345.1 Alphaproteobacteria bacterium
GTCAATGGCATATTCATACTTGACTTTAAAGCTAAAACCAGCATAAAAAGCCCTAGAATAATATAGTCAAAGGAATTATAAAATGACCCAACCATTAATGCAGAAATCAACCGCCGTCTGGCTGGTTGAAAATACCAAACTAACTTTTGACCAGATAGCAGAATTCTGCGGTCTTCACCCGCTTGAAGTACAGGGAATAGCCGATGGGGACGTTGCTCAAGGCGTTATTGGCACTGACCCTGTTTTAAAAGGCGTTACCACTCGTGAAAGTATAAAGGAGTGCGAGTTAGACGAGGCAAAAAGAATAAGCTTTACAGATACTTACAAGGAGTATCTCGCAATTGAGAAGAAGCGCAAAAAAGCAAAATACACCCCAGTTGCAAGAAGGCAAGACAAGCCTGATGCCATAGCTTGGATAATTAAAAATCACCCTGAAATAACTGATGGGCAGATATCTAAATTGGTTGGCACCACTAAAAAAACCATTGAAGATATTCGCGGTAAAACTTACTGGAATTTGAACAATTTAAAACCTCGTGACCCTGTATTGCTGGGTCTTTGTACACAAACCGCACTTGAAAACGCAATTGCTTCTGCGAAGGATAAATCTCAGGATATAAAAACAGAAAAAGACCACAAAAAGGCTAGTGCAGCATAAGGCATGGTAAAAAACTTTTTTAAATCAGAATCCGCCGTTGGAATTGTGATGATATTCTCAGCGGCATTAGCATTGATAATTGCCAATAGCCCTGCAAGTGTTGATTATTTTAGCTTCCTGCAAACAAAACTAAAACTTCCCTTCCTTTCTATTTCTGTACAGCACTTTGTGCAGGACGTTATGATGGTTGCCTTCTTTTTCCTTATCGGTTTGGAGCTAAAAAGGGAAATGTTTGAAGGTTTTTTAACAGACAGAAAGCAGATAATGCTTCCTTTGGTTGCCGCAATAGGTGGAATGGTAGTTCCTGCAGCCATTTATTTAGGGATAAACAATTCAAATAATGAGGCATTTAATGGCTGGGCAATACCGTCAGCAACTGATATTGCGTTTGCGGTGTGTATTCTTGGTTTAGTGGCAAAAAAAATCAGCCCAGCAGCAAAGATATTACTATTAGCTATAGCCATATTTGATGACCTTGGCGCTATAATAATAATTGCCCTTTTCTACAGCAAACAACTTAACCTGGAATTATTGTTGGTATGTGGATTAATTATAGGGATTATGTTTTTGTTAAATAAGTATAATTTCAACAAGGTAATTATTTACATACTGCTTGGGCTGGTGCTCGTTGCCCTTTTCTACATGGCTGGAATTCACACCACTGTTGCAGGCGTTATCACCGCCTTTATGATACCTAAATATAAGGATAGCTCAAAGAAAGTTTCCCTCATTAAAAACCTAGAAAAAAAGATTCACTATCCTGTAAATTTTGCCGTCTTACCATTATTCGCCTTTGTTTCATCTGGCATTGACCTGAGAAACCTGACCAATGAAATGTTATTTAGCGGCATTACTATGGGGGTTTGCCTAGGGCTATTCCTCGGCAAGCAGCTGGGTATATTCGGCTTTACTTATGCAATGGTGAAGTTCAAATTTGCAACAAAACCAAGTGGGGTAAACTGGCTGGATATTTATGGCGTTTCCATACTGGCAGGAATTGGCTTCACCATGAGCCTGTTCATAAACGCACTGGCATTCAGTGACCCTGTTTATCTGGAAGAAGCAAAACTAGGAATAATTCTGGGGTCTATTCTCTCTACGATTTTAGGGGCAATAGTATTTAAGCTTGGCAGCAGCTTAAAAAAAGCCTAGTTAAAAACTGTCTTCTACTATTATGTAACCACGTTTTGCGCCGCCGTAAGCAGTTGTGTTCATTGCCCTGTAAAGGTCTTCTATTTCTACCCAATACCACGGTGTTTTATAGGCAGCGGTATCTAGTATTAGCGCCTTGGCTTTTTTCATACCATTATAAGCACCTATTGTTGAAAAATGCCCTGATTGCGGTAAACCAAAAACTGCCCCATAAAAATTAGCAATTATGAATTTGTTATTTGACAGGGTACACTCCTTCAAATGGGTAATAAAATTATTCACCCCCATTTCAAAATTATCATGTGCGTAATGTATCTCCGTTTTGCATTTATATATCTGCAATATCTCCATCACCTCAATAAGACTTAAGCCTGGGTTAAATTTTGCAAAATCAACGTAGCCTATATCATCCTTTATTTTAGGCAGAATATTCTCACGCTTTTTTACCATCAGGTCAGTTTCGTCATTCAAAAGATTTTCCTGAGTATAGAGATTATATTCATATTCTTTAAGCTCACCTGTTGCCCTATCAAATAACCTGAAGCTTTTTTCATTTACCTCTGGCAGAACGCCTTTTTCAAGCCTTAATGAATTTAGCACCGTAACCATTGAAGCCACTGAAGAATAGAAAGGGTTTATCTGTGTCTGGTAATTATGCGCCAGAAAAAAGAAAGAATTATGATAGATACTTTTCACCATAAGAGCCCTGCCCTCTGGCGAATTCCATGGAATTACAGCTATACGCTCATGACCATTTTCTTTTAAAGCTTCAAAATGTTTATAATCCGTCTGGTGCTTTTCCAGCTTAAAGTTTGAAGCTGAAGGCGTGTTACGAAAAAATTTATCAAAAATTCCCATCCTATAGAGGTTTTTGGTTGTTATTCACGCTGCATCATCAAGGTTAGTAGCAAACTGCATAAACGCTAATATTGCCGTAAGATGGTGGATATTTTCAAACCACATCGGCAAAAATTTAGGCATTTGCACTGAACCTACCTCCATCATCCTATTGACCAATGGTACATCACCCGTGGTAAGTTTTCCACTAAAAAGCGCATATAGACCATTCATATTATTTTCCCGCATTGATTTGAGAAAAAAACTATACACTTCAAGCATACCTTTTATGTAAACTGCATCTTTCATGAATATTATGCCGCCCTTTGGATTGCCGCCCCTAAAGATGCGCATTGCTGAAAGATAACTCTCTTCACTTTCATCACCATGTTTTCTGAAGAACTTGAATAGGTCTATCAGGTCGGCACCGCCAATTGCCATATCAATTGCTACTATACGCAGGGCAATTCTTTTTAGTCGCAGAAGGTGGATTGATCCAGTTATAAGCTCCGAGAACTGAGCCAACCCTTCCTGTGTTGCGGTAGTACGGGGGGAAGTAAACTCCATACAGGTCATGACGGGTTGCGCCGCACCGTTTATTGAACATAGTGCATGGGTAAAAACCTCATGGTGAAGCAACTGACGAGCCTCATATTTCTTAAATAATGTATTGTCACGTATCTTTACTCGTGAAGAACTTACCGATGCACGTGATGAAGAATTGGGGTCAATAACTATATTTATTTCATTATTTCTAAACACCTTATTGGTGTTCAATTCAATATATGAAGCTAATTCCTGTGATGTCATTTCACCACTTTCACTTTCCTCCTGCTCACTTTTAAAACTTGCCACTACCTCAAGGAAATATTTTGCTGCTGCTAAACTGGTTGCCTTATAACCGCTCAATGTTTCATATGGGCTACCATAAAGCTCCTTTGAAATCTCGGTAACTCGCTCTGTTCCCACGCCCTCCATCATCTCCAAAGCCAGAACATAACTTTCAGCATTACTGCGCAAAAATTCAACTTCTGGCTCATTATCGTCAACGCACCCATCGACCACTTCTTGCATCCTCTGTTTTTTTTCGGAGAGATCTTTTTTAGTATAATCAAACTCAGGAAGGCGGTAATTACCTTTTTCCACCTCGGCTAAAAATTCTTTTTTTGCCATATCTGGCCAGTTAAGTGTTCCAAGCACCGATATTTCCTTGGCCACTGAACGATATTTTTCATTAAGCTCTTTTAATTTTTCCAGTTTCATTCAGGTTATTTTCTGTCCATAATTTTTTAATAGCTTATGCTCATAATTAATAGAATTAACTTAGAACTTCATACTCCACAATCTCTAACTGTTTTTCTAGCCCCAAACTCCAGCCACGCCACCATGTCAGTTGCCTTTTTGCATAATTACGGGTGACCTGCTGAGCCTTTTGGATTGCCGCCTCCAGAGACATTTCTCCTTTTGTATAGGCTATCAACTCCCTTAAACCATGGGCTTTATGCGCTGGAAGGTCTGATAATTTTTTACCTGACAAAACCGCTTTATCAAAGATATTGCCTGCATTACCTGCCTCTTCTGCCACGCCCCACTCCAGCATTTTTAAAAAACGGTAATTTATTTTTTCATAGGTTTTCTGCCTGCTGATATTGAGATAGTGAATCACAAAATCCGATATTTCAAAAAACTTCTTATTTGGTTGTTTTTGCCAGTCAAATATTGACCTGCCAGTATGAAGAACCACTTCATATGCCCTTATTATACGCTGTGTATCTGCTGGTTTTAACTTTTGCGACTGCTCATCAAGCTTTATCAGATTATCATAAACCACGGGAAGACCATCGGCTAATATCTGTGCAACTATACCCTCCCTGACCTCTCTGGGTATTTCTGGGATTGTCGTAACACCCTCTATCAGGCATTTTAAATACATACCCGTGCCACCCACCAGAATTATTTTCTTACCCAATCTTGTCTGTTCATTTATTGTATCAGCCACTTCATGCAGCCATTTTGTTAGATCAGAATGTTCAGTGATTGACCTATGCCCGAACAACAAATGCGGCAAGCCTTTCCGCTCCTCTTCCGTAGGCTGGTTGGTGATTATGGGTATCTCCTTATATATCTGCATTGAGTCTGCATTTATAATGACTGAATCTGGCGCAGCCAATGCCAGCCTCACCGCCTGATCGGTCTTCCCCGATGCGGTTGCACCATAAACTATGTGTATCTTGTTACGTTGCATATTTATAGTTGATTAAGATGAGCATTGTGGAGTTTGTAACCACTACGCAAAAAAGCAAGTAAGCTTTTTGTATAATTATATTATAAAACTGCTATCAATAATATTCTAAAATAGTTTTTAAAGTAAATTTCTGATGACTGAAGAAAAGGAACAATATAACAAGAACAGCAAAGCAGTTGCCCTTAAATTTGAAATGGGCAAGGACGAGGCTCCTAAAGTAATTGCAAAAGGTCAGGCGGAGATTGCCGCAATGATAATAAAAGTTGCAAAGGAACATGGCGTTGAGATACGTGAAGACGCAAACCTAGTTGAAATATTACATGCACTGGAACTGGATGAATTCATACCGCTTGAAGCCTATACCGCTGTGGCAGAGATATTAAGGTTTATTTACCAGAAACAGGGGAAGAAATTGTAATAGATATAAGATTTTGAAAGTAACAGCCCCCTACCCCACACCTCTTCCAGAGCTGGGTAGCAAGCCCCATATCCGTCATTACTGTAAAGGTTGTATAAATTATATAGCAGCCTTAGCCTTGCTTGGTTTTATCACCCCCCGACGAGAAGTATAATCTATACTTACCAAACAATTCCGTCGCCCGTAAAACTATACCCCAAAATTGCTAACTACTGATTTAGAAAGCCTACTGATAGAAACACTATCAATAAGCATTCTTCCTTGTATTTAACAATTTTTGGATATAGTTTTAAAATGAATAATCGTATATTTTTGATGAAAAAAACTTATTTCAGCGTTGCACTAATTTTATCTTTAATTCCTGCGGCATCATATGCTGAACAACCTGGAATGGTAAGCATTGACACCGAAAACCTTAATAAAGAAGTGCTGCCTTTATATGAGTTGGGGCTTGGTGCTGGCTGGGCTTCAATACCCCACTACCCTGCTTCTGAACAAAATAATAATTTTTTCTTTCCATTCCCCTA
>DQGZ01000002.1 GCA_003531345.1 Alphaproteobacteria bacterium
TGCTCTTCCGATCTTACCCTAACTTTGATCTTAACCTGATCAAAAAATATTTTTACCAGAAAGCAACCTATAAATAATAATATATAATGAGAATATACAACACAGATATTGAAGGGCTTAAGATAATTGAACTCAAACTATTTGCGGATGAAAGAGGTTTTTTCACTGAGCGTTTTGTTGAGCAAAAATTTGCTGACCATGATATAAAGAATAATTTCGTGCAGGATAATCACTCCCGCAGTCTACCCAATGTTGTACGTGGGTTGCATTACCAGAGGAACCCTGACCAGGCGAAACTGGTAAGCTGTATTTCAGGTAAAATTTTGGATGTTGCGGTTGATATTCGCAAAAACTCTAAAACTTTCGGCAAGCATTTTTCAATAGAATTATCTGGTGAAAATGGCTTGATGTTATTCGTACCAGCAGGTTTTGCCCATGGCTTTTCAGTTCTTGGCAACAAGCCAGCAGATGTGATGTACAAAATAGATGGCTACTATGCACCAAAAGGTGAAGGCGGAATAATATATAATGACCCTGAGCTTGATATTAACTGGAAGGTTGAAAACCCAGTAATTTCTAACAAAGACCTAGTATTGCCAAAGTTTTCTGAATATAAGAAAAACCCTTTATTTTAAAATAGGGGGTATAATTAAAACCACTAATTATTAATTGAGTACCTGTCTTTTTATTCCTTACATTAACCAGTTACTTCTTCCAGCCAGATATACTAATGATTTCAAATTTTGCATTAAGCTGGTTTTGTTCATCTGAAAAATTTTCAAAATATACCTCCTCAACCTGGTTGAAAAAAAATTTTCCTACAAATTTATTATTAAGTTTTTGCAGTGCATTGGTCTCACCCTGATTCCTCAGGTCAAATAATAACTGGTACAGGCTTTCATATTTTACATCCAGCTCTTCGGTTATCGCTAGCGGCTCTTTAAAGCCTACACGCTGCATTAGACCTGCCCCCTCTTTTACATCAATAAATGGTGAAACACGTGGAGACAGCCCCTTATTTCCTTCAGCTTGGGTTAGACAATAACGAAGCTCCATTAAGGTTTTTGAACCAAACATTGCGCCTAAAAACATTCCATCTTTTTTCAAAATATTTTTTATCTGCACTAAACTGCCAACCAGATCATTTACCCAGTGCAAGGAAAGATTGCTTAAAACAAGGTCAAAGGATTCATTTCTAAAAGGCAAAAATTCTTCATCACAATTTATTTTCAAGTCGTCCGCTTCCTTCATTGCGAGCCCTTGGGCGAAGCAATCCATCGGACTTGGAGTTTCGCTCGTTAGTAGCGTGGATTGCTTCTTCACATCCGCTCCTCGCAATGACAGTAAAAACCTATAACTAAGGTCAGTTTCGTAAACCTCACCAATATTTTTATTTTGCTTTAGTAGATTTGCAAGATAGGAATTTTTTGTTCCTAAAACCAAAACCTTATCAAATTTTTTAGTAATTATTGAACCAAACTGGCTCGCTATCCTTTCTGACATTTCACTGAACAAGAAATCAGAATTATAGAATTTTTTTGCAGCCCTGTTCTGCTGCATTTTCTTGCGTTGGCGATTGAATATTTTTATATTATCACTCATCAAACTAATAGTATTAAAAATAAAAAAAGAGCAAGTTTTAAAAGGCAAGATTGAGGAGTTTATAATTAATAAATGACCGAAAAGCGAAACCGAAGAAAACTTAGATATTTTTAAAAAATCTTAACACTATGAACGACCAAATAACTTCTCAATATCCTTAAGCTCAAGTTTTATATATGTCGGCCTGCCGTGATTACACTGACCTGATGCAGGTGTTGCCTCCATTTCACGGAGCAATGCATTCATCTCATCAAGGTTGAGTTTGCGGCCACTACGCACCGAAGTATGGCAGGCATAAGTTTCAAGTATATGTTCTTTTTTCTCTTTTAGTGTCAATTCTTCACCATGCTCAATTATATCATCGATTATTGATTTAATAAGTTTTTTAAGGCTCTCTTTTTCCAATATCTCAGGAACTTCTTTTATAAGAATTGCTGACGGAGAAAATTTCTCAAATATTAAACCAAAATTCTCAATTTCATTTTTCTTTTCCAGTAATAAATTTAACTCTTCTTCTTCCATTTCAATTACTTCGGGTATAAGTAATTGAAATGTCCTTATTCCTCTTTCATCAAATTGTTTTTTAAGTTTTTCATAGGTAAGGCGTTCATGCGCTGCGTGTTGGTCTACCATTATAAAACCTTCTGCTGTCTGGCTAAGGATATAATTTTCATGAATTTGTGCAACAGCATAACCCACAGGGAAGTTTCTATCTTCTGTTCTTTCTTGAATTTCAAAAGCTCTTACCTGTGGTCTTAATTCCATTGGTGAGAAAATCTGTTTTTCAGAATTATTTGGTGGTTGTTGTGCAACAAAATTATAGGTCTTTGCTGTCTTAGAAAAATTATGGAACGCTGTTTTATTTTCATTAAAACTGTTTTGATTTGTTGTTTCAGTTTTAAATAAATGAATAACATCACTGGTTATTGTAGTTGATGTTTTTTGTGAATTGGCTGCCAAGGCATTTTTAATTGTACCGATTAT
>DQGZ01000041.1 GCA_003531345.1 Alphaproteobacteria bacterium
TTCTTCTACAACCTGCTTAAAACCATCGGGGCGGGCGAAATAACTGCATGATGAAATTGCAAATATACCGCCTTGCCTGCAAAGCTTCAGGCAGTTCTTCGTTAATTTCTGATAACCTGCCATTCCTGCCCTTAGGTCTTTTTTGTCTTTTATGAAGGCGGGCGGGTCAGTGTTCACTATGTCAAACTTTGGCAATTCATCACTTTTCAGGTAATCAAAAATATCCGCCTTTATGAACTCACAATTATTAAAGCCGTTTGCCTTTGCGGCTTTTCTGGCGAGGTCAAGAGCTAACTCACTTCTGTCTACTAATGTTACTTTTTTGGCATGTTTGGCAGCAAGCATACCGAACCCGCCAGAGTGTGTATAGAGGTCAATGAAATTTTTACCCTTTGCCAGCCCTGCTAAATATTTTCTATTTGCCCGCTGGTCAAAAAAATAGCCAGTCTTTTGCCCTTCCATCAGGTTGCAGAAATATTTTATACCATTTTCATGTATCTCAATTATTTCTGGAATATTACCATAAACCACCTCTTTTTTCTGCGGTAATTTTTCCGCCGAACTGGTACTGTTATAATTCACTAATATACCCTTGGGGTTGAGCAGTTCTATCAGGCTATCTTTTATATATTCCAGCAGATTATATGCACCTCTGGTATTTATCTGGATAGATATATAATCACCGTATAAGTCAATAATCACACCGCCCAAGCCATCACTTTCCGCATATATCAGGCGAAAAAAATTCTCCTCAAAATGTTTTTTGCGCCAGTTATATGCACGCTCAATCTTTCCCTTGATAAAATTCTGGTCAATTTTGTCATTGGGGTTGGTTGAAAGAACCCGAGCTGATATTCTAGAAAATTTGTTAAAATAACCTATGGCAATTCGCTTGCCAGAGTGATTTTTAATAAAACAGGGCTCACCTAGTTGTGAAAGCTCAATTTCACTATTCCTGCCAATATCATCCTTAAAAACCCAAGGATAACCTTTTAGAATCGCCTCACTGACCTTTTTATTAACTGATATTTCTAACATTTAATCCTGTATTTTTATATATCCTGTATTTTTATATATTTCTCAAAATGATGTGATGCGATGATAGGCTTAATTGCCGCCGAAGGGTTAGAAACAACTAGGGATACACCATGTTTTGCAGCCTCCTCCTTTGCTGATAAAATCAACCCGACAGCCATACTGTCTATATTCTCAAGCTTTGAGAGGTTTATGTCGATCTCCTTGACCTGCATAGTCTTTATATCATCTATTACGCTTCTGAACCTGTCATAAAAGCCAACACCAAACCTTCCTGATAAATAAAATGTTACTCCTTTCTCTGATATTTTCTTTGTTACAAACATTCTAATTGTTTTTGATGGCCTATCTAATAACGTTTATCATATGCTATTTCAAAGGAAAAATGTAAGGAACGCAAACTCTTCGTTATTACGAGGAGCGGGCAAAGCCCCAACATGGCAACCGAAAGTTCGCTAAACCATTCTTAGAAACCAAATTCACTTTAGAATGATTATACCCCTTTCTTTCTTCCTAGAGACTTAGTTCCCCCAATGGATTGCTTCGCTATAGCAGCTCGCAATGACAATCTATCGTAATTTGGCAATACCAAAAAACATAGCAAACTTTATATTAAACCAGTGCTTTTTGCCAAGATATCAATTCAGGCAAGCCTGAGCTATCAAGCTGATTTTGACTTAAATTTGAACCAAATCACCTAAAAAAATTGATGCTTGTTACGGATTTGCGATATCCCTCCAGTAGTATTGCAGAAAATAGCTCTGGTTTTATCACTTCAATTTTTGGTTTTTCTATCATGAGTGAACTTTCAACGTTGTAGTCCTTGCTCGTTGAGGATTGCACTAGCACACCTAATCTTTTTAAATGATGTGTTAAAATACACTCTGCAGTTTCTAGTATTTCTAACTGCCCCCTCATTGAAGTTAGTTGCCCTTCAGGCATGTTATCCTGCAAAGCTATAGTATCTGACATACATTTCTTAAAATCTTCCAGGGTTCCCCAAGTGCCATGTTCAGTAAAGGTTACGCCCAAACGACTTGGAATAACTGTCTCTTCTGATGAGTTTATACTTAATTTGATTTTTGGTATCGCATCTTCTTCTAGCATTGTTGCAGATAGATATAATATATAGTCCCCCCTTTTACCCTGAGTCCTAAAGGGTATTTCCTGCATTCGTAATACTTTGTCCCCTTTGAGTCTCTTAAGGTTGCATCCATGTTCTTCTTTTAATTTTCTTTTTCCAGCTTGAGCAGTAGTTTCAATTTTAGACATTTCATAGCCAAGGGTTTTCATGGACAATCCAAATGTACCAAAATTATTTACATATTCTCCCATGTCATCCAAAGCTTGTATTACATCTTTTTCTCCACCTATTGAAACTCTTATCTTATGGCTACCTTTTTGCCAAAAGGAGTCTGGTGTTCCTTTAGGGAGTTCCAATACGTCAAAATCTCCATATCGGTTACTTGTTTTTACTAGCGAATAATGAATTTTATTATTCTTTACATAGAAAGCTAGGTGTGCGGCTGCAGAAAGGCTGTTTTCACCCAATTTAACCGATGTCATCTCTCTTTGAGATAGATGTTTGATAAGTGGCCTAGGAACACTAACGACAGCACGTAATCTCTCTTCAAATGCCAAAGGTATTGTTGGTATTGTCTTTAGCTCTTGTTTTACCTCCCTCTCGGGAAAATGCCTTTTCTGGTGTAATGGGCAATTTTCTACAGCATCAGAAAGATTGTCTGCATTGGTATTAAGGCATCTTTTTTCCTTAAAAAGAGCGTATCCTTCAGGATGTATTATGCTCTGTGAAAAACCATTCTTTCCTCCTTGAAATGAAGCAAGCATGGTTTGCGCTTCATTTTCCAAACCAAATACATATGAATTATTAAAAATTCTGGTGTAATCTTCCCAGTTCTCACTAAAAACCCTTGTTTGTTCTAACCCTCTTGAATGGTCAGGGTCCCAGCCAAGAGTTACCGCCCTTCCGGCAGCGCCTACAAAATAAAGCTTCAGGTCTCCACCCATACCTACTAATGCAGTGTCATAACCTTCTACTGAAAGGTAGGAAGTTGTATCTAATGTAAATTGTTTATCATCACCATGATCTACAAGTAGTATTGATAACCCTCTTTCTTCAGAAGCTTTAATGATTTCTCTTATTATATCTTTTGCTTCATCCCATAGTACTGGTAGCTTTTCAGGGTGCTGGATCCTCCTATTATCCATGTATTCTGGTAAATGCTTAAAAAGGCCTGAAGAAATCACTACAGTAGTATTTGGGTCTATAGGTATTATATCTTTTTCTTCCCCTTCACCACTGATAAGCTTTCTCATGGGGCCTTTTCCATTGCCTGTGCCACCACCTAATAATAAAAAGAATTTCTCACCTGTAGGGGTTTTATTTTCTAATGCCTGCTCAATTATAACCTTATGCAATGCTAATCGCTCTGGGGTATATTCTGAATCAGTACAATATATTTTTTTAGTTGTTGTTTGCATACCTTATTAGTTCTCTAGCTTATATTCCGCTACATCATATAGTTACACTAAAGAAGTTAAAAAACCATTAACAAAATAACAATTTGACACCCTTTAAGAACAATGTTACAAGGAAGGCGTTAGTTCTAACTATCTATACAGCGTAAGCGTAGAGCGGCTAAGTTTTTAGTTCATATCATAGCATTATTGTTTATCTGAAAATATCAACAACGGCTTAGGTATCAAACCAGACTATAACTTGAAACTAACTATCAATCTAAAATTAATCTAATCAAAACAACATAATGAGCGACAATAACTTTGAGAATTCAAGTAATTCCACCCCTGAGGCTGAGCTTCCATCTTTTATAAAAAGCCCTGAGACCAGAGCGCCAGAAAGTGCTGCAACCAGCAACATAAATAGCACCCTAGCTTCACAAAGCGAAGCTCCATCAGAAGCGCAAGGCGAGCGCAGATATAGCCGTAATAATGGTGATAATGACCGCAGGCCAGCACGTCGTGATAATTATGAGCGCAGTGACAGAAATGACCGCAGGCCATCTCGCCGTGATAATCGTGATGGTTATGACCGCAATGACCGTAATAATGACAGCCGTGGCAATGGTGGTGGCAGCCGCTCTCGCCGTGATGATACTTACCGTGATGATAATCGCAGAGGGGATTACCGCCGTGATGACCGCAATGACAGAGGCGGCAGATATGACAATCGTAATGAAGGCAGGAATTACCGTAGTGACCGCAATGATAATTATGGTTCTGACCATAACCAGCCTGGCAATAACCAGAATTATGGTTACTCCAACAACCCTACCCCAACCCACCCAATAATGACTGATGACCCAGATGTGGTTATCTCAGGCGTGGCACAGGTTCAGGCTGGCGCTCCAGTTAATGCACAGATGTATCAGCAGCCAGTTGACAGGGAAGGTTTACCGCAGGATGATAATTTTGACTATACACAATCAATCAAAAGAGAGGATATTCCACCTCTTTATGTAAAAGACCTTAAAGTTAAGACCGCTGAAGAGTTGGTTGAAATTGCCAAAGAAGCAGGCGTTGAGAATTGCAACTTCATGCTTAAACAGGAGCTTATATTCCACATTTTAAAAGTAATGATGGAAACCTCTCAGGGCAGCGTGATATATGAGGGTGTGCTGGAAATTATGCCAGATGGTTTTGGCTTCCTGCGCTCTAAGGAATATAATTATCGCTCTGGGCCAGATGACGTTTATGTTTCCCCGAACCAGATAAAAAAATTCGCCATGAGAACTGGTGATACGATAGAAGGTGAAGTTCGCCCACCAAAACAGCGTGAGCGCTATTTTGCACTTACTCAGATATTCACTATC
>DQGZ01000101.1 GCA_003531345.1 Alphaproteobacteria bacterium
CTTTTATGTGAAGGCTTTGAAAGATCAACATCTTTCAAAATAATAATATTAATAAATATCAGCCCAAGCAGAATTGCTAGCAGAGTTATTTTAGTTTTTTTATTCATGTTTATTCGACTAGGTTTTAATTTGCGGCTATTCTAGTCAAAAATTTTTTCGGTTAAAGCTTTAATTTTTTCATACCTTACATCTGCAAAGGCGCATACCTCCTTTATGTCTTTCTTTGAGTTTTTTAACCAGTATATAGCATCAAGCTTAACTTTCAGCTTCTTCTTTTTCCTTGATGTTATCAGGGCATCTTCTGCTGCCTGTAAAATCACCGCACGCCATAACTTTACCTCCCTTTCCGAACCATCTTTCTTTCTAACCCTTGTGAGAATATTGTGAATTTTTTTAGTTTTTTTCATAACCCGACAGAGATGTTGTTTACTACTTGCATACAGCCTGCAATTATGCTATAATTATCTGCATTAATGCAGATTGTCAACCAAATTGAACATAATGAGAAAAAAACACATCAATTTTATTGAGCACATACGGGGCTTAACGGGGCTTAGCCTTTCTGCAATTGCCAGACAGGCAGATATAGCCGATACAACTCTTACTAGGTTCATGAACAAAGCAGAGCTAGAGGCTTTAAGCACACAAACGCTGGATAAAGTGGCTAAAACAGGTGGCTATAGAGATTATGAAGATTTTTTGTTAAAAAATAAAAATACTGGAAGCACTCATGGAAAAAAGGAACTAACAATAAATGATGCTCAAAAATTTGAAATTTACGAAATGGCAAGAAAGCTTTTAAAAACCAACAATAAAAACCCAAGCCCTGATGAATGCAGCAATATAGCTAGTGAAGTGATTAAATATATGCAACTTCTGAATACGGATTTTGTGTCCGAAAGTTTTGTGATGTATGTTATTGAGAAGAGGAAAGAACAGCCTTCAGCTTAACGCCACCACAAGTTAATTGCGAGCCCTCCCCCGCGGCATCAACACTTAAAAAAGCCAGAGCTTTTCTGCTACTGGCTGAGAGTAATTTTCCAACCACCAATTCATCTTGCATAATTTCTTTTCCGCTATGGCTCTCCAAATTTTCATCTGCCTCTACTTTATATAAAGTTTTACGCACGCTCGTTTTATGGTACATCCTTGCTGTAACTTCCTGCCCTACATAGCAGCCTTTTTTAAAGTCAACACTGTTGGTTTCAATCGCCCGATATTGTAGGATGTAAGTGCCTTCATATTCAAAATCATCACCTTCGGGGATAAGATTATCAATTCGGAGTTTTTTGTATTGTTGGGGAGTTAGGGGAGCAGAGATTGGAGATTGGAGATTTTTTTCTACTAAAACGTGAATGCAAAAATTTTCTACCCTTGGATCAGTGAAGGCTATAAGTGCGTCATTGCGACCGACAGCGAAGCAATCTATCGAACCTGAAGCTTCACTCATTAAGATGGATTGCTTCGTAGCATCCGCTCCTCGCAATGACATTTCAAAAAACTGAGAACTTACGTCCTCAATCACCACATCACTACGCAACTTATACATTTTAAGTCTTTTAAGCAGTTCAGGAAATTTTTCAGTAGGCAGAACTATTAAATAAAATGCATCACTCTTTTTAACTATAAAAAAATCAAACAGATATTTCCCCTGCGGAGTTAGAAGGTAAGCGTGGATGGCTTTATCCATCTCGTCATTGCGAGCGCCAGCGAAGCAATCTATCGGACTTGGATTTTCACTCGTTAGGATGGATTGCTTCCTCGCATCCGCTCCTCGTAATGACGCATCGCTTAACTTGCCCACATCATTACTAACCATTCCTTGCAGGAATTTATAGGCATCAGCACCTGATATTTTAATTATAAATCTCATAGGGAATTAGGATTTAGGAATTAGGGTGAAGCAAACTAATTCCTATCTTAAACTATCATAAACCTTCCCTATTTTATGTTTCAAGAACACAAGGGAAATAATTTTATAAGCAAGTTTTGCAGCTAAAAAATCGCAAGCGTGCATACCCTTAATAGGCGCTAATTCGTTAATATCCGCCCCTACTATATTACATTTTTTTGCTGCGGCTGCTATTATTTGAATGGCATCATACCAGAAAATTCCACCCGGCTCTGGCGTACCTGTTGCTGGTATCATTGAAGCATCAAAACCATCAATATCAAAGCTTAAATAAACTGGCTTACCTTCTAAATGCTTAACAATTTCATCAACATTCCACTTCTTTTTATCCCGTGCCCAGTATATTTTTATACGGTGTTTATTGGCCTCATAAAAAGGTAATTCTTCCTGAGAAATATTGCGAATAGCGCACGAAACCAGCGATACATTTTCAAAATCCAAACAACGGCGAAGTGCGGCCGCATGGCTGTAATGTTCATTATCATAGCCATCACGCAGGTCAGCATGTGCATCAAAATGCAGTATTGCTAAATCCTTATATTTTTTTGCAAATGGGCGAATTGAACCACAAGTAATTGAATGTTCACCACCGAATATGAAAGGAAACTTACCTTGGTCTAGCACTGCCTTGGTTTGTTCTTCCAATAATTTAAGGGCATCAAGCATATTAGCTGGAATTTTTGGCTCTTTTAGGGTTGCAATTCCAACCTCACGAAATGGTTCACACCATAAATCTTCATCAAAAAATTCAAGGGTTTTGGAGGCATCTATCATCGCCTGCGGGCCTTTTGCTGTGCCCCCCATATAGCTGACCGACTTTTCCAAACCATAAGGGATAACCACTACCTGAGCATTTTCTGCTGCGCCCATCAGTTCTTCCCCCATTCCTAAAAATCCGTCCTTCTGGCTTAAATATTCAAGTTTCATTACTGTTCTTTTTTAAATTAGTTTTTTGTCAGCTAATAGATGAAAAATTAAAATGATACAATATTAACCTCGTTAACGCTTTATTAATATTTATGTGTTATTTTGTCCTTCACAACCTAGTATTTTAAAATATGGCAACCAGAGAAACAATAGAGTTAACTTATCAAAACGCTGATGGTCAAATACTTCCGACAGTTATGTTGCGTACAAGTACACAGCTACTAAAATTTGGATCAACCTATATGGATGGCAACAGCTCTGAAATAAAAACAGAAGTCTATGGCGATAATTCAGCACAAACAACATTTCCTGATGGCACCACTATTTCTCGTAAAGCTACGCAACAACAGACATATGACGAAAATGGAAAAGTTGTAACAAAAAATGGGTTAGCTGAGGTAATGGAGTATAGAAAGGTTATGTTTGATAAATTCTTTCTTATGAAAAGAGGAAACATGGGGGATATAGAAGCAGCAAATTTATACGAAATAAAAGTGAATGGAAAAGTTATTAATACACTTGATGAACTTAAAAACGAGATATTAAGGCTTGATGATGCAATGGATAAAGTAAATTATAATTGGAGGAATTCTTACATAGATAGTAAATTAATTAACACTCAGAAAGATGTATCGTTCACTGGAAAAGTGTCTCAGGATTTTTTTATGAATTATGAACCTGCCCCTGGAAAATCTTTTTACCAAGACCTGAAAGATGGAACTTATAAAAGAGCTTATGAGGACCATATTCGTATAGAACCAGAAATGGAGAAAATACTAAGAGGTGGCAATGATGGAAGGGGAGCAATTGAAATTCCTGCTGGAACTATAAAAGGATTAAAGGGCTTAAAATTACAAGAGGATGCAACAGGAATGGCAACGTATGAGCCAAATATTAAAAACACCAAAATTACTATAGCCTAGATAGTTTCGTCAATTTATCTGTAGCTAGTATACAAAACTAATAACGGACAATGAAAAATTTTAGAGAATTATTCAAAAAGATCTGAATGAGTGCCTATATCGGTAAGTATGATCTTTTTATCAGTTACTTTGTATACCAGAAGCCAGTCTGGCTCAATATGAAGCTCCCAGTAACCAGTATAATCTCCTGATAATTTATGATTTCTATATTTGACTTCAAGTGTTTGCTCATTAACCAGTATATCAATCACTTTCTCAAGTTTATTAATATTCTTACCCCTCTTTTTTGATCTTTTAAGAGATTTCAGAAAGCTGTTTGAATAATGAAGTTCAAGCATTGACTATACATCGCTTAAAAAACTTTTTACATCTTGGATACGTTTTGTTTTACCAGACTCCACCTCAATAATTGATTTTTTTAGGCGTTTACTGGGTATTCTTACATCAAAAGGCAGACCTTTTTCATTTTCAACCTTTGCAAAAAATATCCGCACAGCGTCAGTTATTGAGACGCCAAGCTTGTCCAGTATCCGTCTTATATTTTCCTTCTGCTTTTCTTCAACCCTGATATTTATAACCGCTGACTTTGCCATTTTAAACCCTGATAAACATTTACCTGATTATTGTATATCATTTGTCATACAAAATCAACTAATAAAATAATTAACAAATTTATTGCATATTGGGAACAAAATTATATACGAGTTTTAAGTAGAAAGTTCTTAGTTATAAGTTCTAAGTGATAAGTAAAATATCGCTTTCCACTAATAACTTAGACCTAAGAACTTCTAACTTATCACTAACAACTCAAACAAGCGGGGTAATCAATTGTTCAACTTACTTATCATTGGCGCAGGCGCTGCGGGTTCTGTGGTTGCTAAAAAGGCAGCTTTGAATCGTGATGTTTTCACTAAAATTCACCTTGCTTCTCGCACATTGAAAAAGTGCGAAATAGTGAAAAAAGAGGCTGCAAGTGAGATAGAGATTTCTCAGGTGGATGCTGATAATGTTAAGGAAGTTGTGGCATTGATAAATAAATTCAAGCCAGACCTTGTAGTGAATATGGCATTACCATACCAAGATTTACCTATTATGGATGCATGCCTGGAAACTTGCGTTTCATATCTTGATACGGCAAATTACGAACCGAAAGACCTTGCAAAGTTTGAATATAGCTGGCAGTGGGCTTATCAAGAGCGCTTCACTAAAGCTGGAATTCTAGCAATTTTGGGTTGTGGTTTCGACCCTGGCGTTACTAATATTTTTTGCGCTTATGCTCAGAAACATTATTTTGATGAAATACATTATATTGATATTATTGACTGCAACGCTGGTGACCACGGCAAATCATTCGCCACTAACTTTAACCCAGAAATAAATATTCGTGAAGTTACTCAAGACGGCAAATATTATAAAGACGGCAAATGGGTTGATATTAAAGCACTTTCAATTTCAAAGGATATTGACTACCCAGAAGTTGGAATAAAAAAATCTTATTTAATTTTTCACGAAGAATTAGAATCTATAGCTAAAAACTTTAAGCATTTAAAACAAGCTAGGTTCTGGATGACTTTCTCAGACAATTACATCAAACACCTTGATGTTTTACAAAGCGTTGGAATGACTAGGATTGACCCCGTAATACATAAAGGCGTTGAGATTATCCCCATTGAATTCCTGAAAACTTTATTACCCGAGCCTTCATCTTTGGCTGAAAATTACAGCGGCAAAACTTCTATTGGCTGTATTATTCAAGGCATTAAAGACGGAAAAGAAAAGAAGATTTTAATTTACAATGTTTGTGACCACGCAATGTGTAATAAGGAAGTTAAAGCACAAGCGGTTTCATACACCACTGGTGTACCTGCATTGGTTGGCGCTAAAATGTTTGCAACCAAAGCATGGGCTGGCAAGGGTGTAAAAAATGTTGAAGAATTTGACCCAGACCCATTCATGAAAGAGCTTGCAACGCAAGGTTTACCTTGGCATGTGAAGGAACTTCCAGTAGTGGAGCAAAAGGAACCACTAGCAGCTTAATATTAGTCTTTTTATATTTATCTGTTTTTAATTATTACTTACAACCTAAGATAATAGCTAATGGGTGAATTTATCTACAGGCTTGGGGTCAGATATAAATAATCTTCGCTCTGCATTTCGTTAAGGCGGGATATTGTACGTTCAAATTCAAAACTGCGCTCACCCTCAATATATATTTGCTGCGGCAATACCTCAGAGGTAATTATCAGTTTTACTTTATTTTCATACAGCACATCAACAAGATGAATGAACCTTATCGCCTGATTATAGTCATCCTTGCTAAGTTTAGGCACATTACATAAAATTATGGTCTTGAATTCTTTTGCCACTTCCAAAAAATCCTCACTGCCTAATGGCTTATCACAAAGGTCTTTAAAGTTAAAAACTGCAACACTGGCAGCAAATTTAGGCACTGATATTTTTCTTCCTTTTACCAGCAGCTCAGTTGAGCCGCCTGTTATAGCGCCTGTTAGGTCTGTAAATGCGTTTTCAGCAAAATCATCTGCATCTGCGCCAAGAGGTGTGAAATAAAGTTTCTTGAGGCTTTTTATACCCCTCATCCTGTAGTCAGTTGGGCTTTTGAGCTGAAAAACATCCATTTTGCTTTTAAACAACTCAATGAATGGCAGGAACCTTTCTCGCTGCAAGCCGTTCTTATACAGTTCATCAGGGTGGCGGTTTGAGGTAACAATTATAACTACGTTCTGCTCAAATAACCCCTCAAAAACCCTGCCGATTATCATTGCATCGGCTATGTCTTGTACCTGCATTTCATCAAAGCATAATATCTGTGCCCCTTCCGCTATTTCACTGACTACAGACTTAATAATGTTTGACCGTTTCCCTTCCTGATCACTCTCCCGCCAGTGCTTTATTCGCTCATGAACCTCCTTCATGAAACTATGGAAGTGAACCCTGCGAACAGAAAAACCTGTTTTGATGTTCTTCACGAACAGGTCCATCAACATTGATTTTCCCCGCCCGACATCACCATATATGTATAACCCGCTTAAAAATTGACCAGTACCTTTTCTGTTGCCAAAAAATCTGGTGATAAGGCTTTTGCCCCTTCTCTCCTGTGCTTCAATTTTTTCTGCAAGCTGCGAAAGCTTCAACACGGCATCGGCTTGCGCCTTGTCTTCCGCTATTTTTTTCTTTTCTAGCAGCTCTTTATAGGCTAGGTATATTTCGTT
>DQGZ01000140.1 GCA_003531345.1 Alphaproteobacteria bacterium
TAGAAAGGTTTTGGGTTCTCATGTTACTCAAAAAGGCTCTTTGGTAGAAGACGATTTTCTGAGGTTTGATTTTAGTAATCAAAAAGGCTTAACNTCTGAAGAGATATTAGAAATAGAAAAACAAGTTAATTCACAAATTCTGGCAAATCTTAACACCTCAACAAAAATAATGCCAGTTAAAGACGCAATCGAAGCTGGTGCAATGGCTCTATTTGGTGAGAAATATGGTGATGAAGTGCGTGTAATTGCTATGGGTAAGGAAAATTATTCAGTTGAGTTGTGTGGTGGAACACACATTAACCAAACTGGTGATATTGGCTTATTTAAACTAGTTGGTGAAACAGCCGTTGCATCGGGCATTCGCAGGATAGAAGCGCTAACAGGAATTAAGGCACTGGAATATTTTAACACACGTGAGAACATAATTTCAGCATTACAGGGAAAACTGAAAACTAGTGCAGAAGAATTAAATAACAGGGTTCAAAAATTAATGGATGAAAAGCGAGATTCAGAAAAAGAAATTTCTGATCTTAAGAGAAAGCTGGCATTAGCTTCAAACTCAGGCGGTGCTGGTGGTGAAAATGAAGTTGAAGAAATAAACGGAATAAAATTCATCACAAAAAAATTAGATGGAATTGATGCAAAAGATCTGCGTGAAATAGTAAACGAGTATAAGAAAAAATATACTTCGTCTGTAGTTATTATTGTCTCAGAAAATGAAGGTAAGGGTTCGTTGGTTGTTGGGGTTACTGATGATATTACTTCAAAAATCAGTGCAGTTGAAATTATCAAAAAAATATCCTCCGAAATGGGTGGAAAAGGCGGTGGTGGCAGGCCAGATTATGCTCAGGGTGGAGTTACCTCTACAGAGGGTTTTGATAAAGCTATAGAGCTGGTAAAAACCCATGCTAGATAGTGTCTAATAAAATATTTCAATTTTTTGATTTAGGTCAATTACAGTTGGTTTTTAAGGTGGTACGGAGGGGCACTAGCTTAAAACTTTAACAATGAAAAAACTTTTATCTCTGCTTGCTACAACTTCAATACTACTTTCTGGCGCTGCAATGGCGGGTGGAAATCACACCCCTGCTGAAGCAAATCCTGACCTTTCATCTGTTACTCCAGAAGGAAATTCTACAAGTTCAGGCGTTCTTAAAAAAACTAATGCAGGTGACTGGATGGTACGCTTAAGAGCGCTTGGTGTTGTTCCTGATGAAAGTGGCACAACTTCTATCGGTGGTAAAGTAAGTGTTGATAATGCCGTTATACCAGAGCTCGATATTACTTATTTCATTACTAACAAAATTGCAGCGGAATTAGTGCTTGGTACTGCTGAACATACAGTTAAAGCAAATGGAACTGGTGCTGGTGACCTTAATGTTACTGATACTTGGATATTGCCTCCAACACTTACAATACAGTATCATCCATTTGATGAGGGCAATTTTAGACCTTACGTTGGTGCTGGTTTGAATTATACTATTTTCTATAATGAACAGGTAAATACAGCGGCGGTAGGTAATGCGCGTTTTGATGATGCAATAGGTTATGCTCTACAGGCTGGTGTTGATTATGGTATTTCTGAACATTGGGCGTTAAACTTTGATGTTAAGAAGATTTTCCTAGAAACAGATCTAAGCTTGGATAGGGGCGCAATCACAGCTAGGAATGTTGACCTTGACCCATGGTTAATTGGTGCTGGTATATCGTACAGGTTCTAATTGTTATCTAAGCTTAATTCCTTCTCCCGCTTAGCGGGAGAAGGTTTTTTTATATCAAGTCAAATCTAGCAATTTTTTCGAATATCTCGACTATCGCCGCCGTTAATTTAAGTCGGTTTTCTCTTATTTTTCTGTCGTCAGTATTTATCTGGGTGTTATCATAGAAATTATTTATTTTTTGAGTCAGCTTGGTAAGTGCAAGCAAGCAGGAATCAAAATTACCCTCCTTTATTAGTGGTTTTATCCTATCTTCAACTTCTTCTAGGGTTTCGCTTAAGTTAACCTCTATCTGGTTCTGTAATAAATTATTTGAGAAATTTGTTTTGTAATTAACCCCGTCTTTCTTTTCTTCCATTTTTAGGATATTAGCAGCGCGCTTATATGCTTCAACTGCAGCTGCTCCATTATTGCTTTCAATATATTTAGTAAGCGAACCTATCTTACTTTTATAATCACAGTAATCTATGTAGTCAGCATTTTCTATAACGGCATTAGTAATTTCCTGCCTTAAATTTTCTGATTTGAACTGGTATTTTATCCTTTCTGTAATGAATGCAAAAAGTTCATTCAATGTTTCATCCTTATCAATTTTCCTTAAAGTGGAGGAAGGCAAAAGCTTAAAGGTTTTCTTAAATATTTCTTTCAGGTCAAGGAACAGATTGTTAGTACCTATTATCCTTAATATACCTAAAGACAACCTTCTAAGCGCATACGGGTCTTTTGAGCCTGTTGCCCTTTCCCCTGCTGCAAAAAGTGCGGTCAGCCCTTCTATTTTTTCTGCCAGTGCAATAATATATGAAACAGGTGTATCAGGTACAAAATCATTAGGTCCTTGTGGTCTGTACTGGTTTTTTATGGCTCTTGCCACTTCGATCGGTTCATTGTTTTCAAGTGCATAATAATAACCAATTATCCCCTGTAATTCAGGGAATTCACCTACCATTTCACTGCCAAGGTCATTTTTTAATATTTTAGCCGCTCTTTTTATTTCCGTTGATTCCTTTATCCCCAGTTCCTGGGTTATGAAATGTGCAACATCTTCAATTCGTTCCACTCTCTCGGCAATGGTTCCTACCTCATTATGGAAAATAACTTTTTTAAGTTTTGAACCGAAGTCATTTATTCCTGTGGCTTTGTCCTGATTGTAGAAAAATTCTGCATCTTTGAGCCTTGCTTTTACTACACGTTCATTGCCAGCGATTATTTTTGCACCGTTATCAGAGGTTTTCATATTAGAAACTACGATAAAATAAGGCGCTAATTTTCCTGACCTGTCACGCACACAGAAATATTTCTGGTTTATCCTGATAGTTGTAATTAAAACTTCTTCTGGCAGGCTCATGAAATTCTGATCAATATTGCCAACCAGAATTACTGGGTATTCAACCAGTCCTGTAACCTCGTCTAGTAATTTTTCATCATTGATAAGTTGAAGCCCTTTGCTTGAAGCTTCCTTTAAAGTGCCATCGAGAATAATGCTTTTTCTTTTTGTTTGGTCTAAAATTACAAATCTATTCCGCAATTCTTTTTCGTAAGTAGAAAAGTCAGTTATTTTAAAGCTGCCATTGCTTAAAAATCTGTGCCCGTAAGAAATATCATTTGCCTTTAAATGCCCAAATTCAATTGGCAATATTTCATTGTCGAACAAACAGGCGATATTCTGTATCGGGCGTACCCATTTGATTTTACTTTCACCCCAGCGCATTGATTTTAGCCAGTAGAAATTATTCAAAATATCTTCCAGTAT
>DQGZ01000226.1 GCA_003531345.1 Alphaproteobacteria bacterium
AATTGACCGTGAGATATACAATTCTGAAAATAATATAAAAATATTATCAAATGAGCATGAAGAAGAATTGAAGAAAAAACGTCTTAAATTAAAAGATGAATTATACGGAATTCTGTCAGCCGCTTAACAATTAATTTTAAATTATGAAAAGGCTTATCATATACTCATTGGGTTTTGTTTTAACAGGCTGCACACTTAATGCACCAGTAATTGGTGTGATTGATGGAGATGAAAGATTCTCAGGAACCGCAAGCAGAACTTATCCTTTCCGTTCAGGCGAACTGGATGTGGTTTCAAATCATGGGGTGAGATGTACTGGAAAATTCAGTTATTTCAAAGGTAACCATTCTGGTAGTGGAAAATTTACATGCAGTGATGGCAGGGAAGGAAGATATAACTTTACTGTCATGGGAAGTGAAGGACATGGTATTGGAAAAACCTTTAATGGTCAGGATATAGAGTTTTACTTTAATAGACCTGGCAAATAATATCTTGCATTTTTTAGCAGCGACACTACCTTTTAGTTACGCCCATGGTTAATACTTCCAGTATTAGTTATGGTACTCGTGAGCAGTTAAGACAAATTACCGATGCAATAAAAAACAAATAATTATCTGTTATGAAACTTAGTTTTCTGGGTGCAGCGGGAACAGTTACTGGCTCCAAATATCTTATTGAATATCAAAACAGAAAAATACTGGTTGATTGCGGTTTGTTTCAGGGTTTGAAGCAGTTACGCTTAATGAACTGGCAAAATCAGGCTTTTGACGCCTCCGAAATAGATGCGGTGATACTTACCCACGCCCACTTAGATCATAGCGGCTATTTACCACTTCTGGTAAATAATGGTTTTAGAGGTGATATATATTGTTCTTTTGGAACTTATGATCTGTGCAAAATATTACTTCCTGATTCTGGCAGGATCCAGCAGGAAGATGCCGATGATGCAAATTACCGTCAATATTCCAAACATCACCCTGCCCTTCCTTTATACACTGAAGAAGATGCGTTCGAGTGCCTGAAATATTTCAAACCCATAGGCTACGATAAAAGTTATAACCTTGCGGAACATTTTAATTTCTACTTCCGCAGGAATGGTCATATAATTGGTTCTGCCGCTGTGATTATTTCATATAACGGTAAAAAAATAGTTTTTTCAGGAGATCTAGGCAGAAAGTCAGACCCCATAATGAAAGAGCCTGAAAAAATTGACCATGCCGATTATCTGGTAGTTGAGTCAACATATGGTGGAACTGTACATAAAAATACCCCCCCTGAAGACCAGCTGGAGAAAATAATAAATGAAACATACAAGAAGGGCGGTAAGGTAATAATACCATCATTTGCAGTTGGGCGGGCACAGGCTTTGATATATTATTTAAGTAAGCTGATAGCACAAGACAGAATACCTAAGAACATGCCCGCATATCTTGATAGCCCGATGTCCACCGATGCAACAGAAGTTTTCCGCCGCCACCCAGAAGACCATATTCTTTCACACAAACAATGTGCCAAAATATTTTCCAGTGTAGGTTATGTTAAAACAATAAATGATTCCAAGAAAATAATGTTACGCCCTGAACCATCCATAATAATTTCTGCCAGTGGTATGGCAACAGGCGGCAGGGTGCTGCATCACTTGGAATATCTGGCACCTGATGAAAGAAATACAATAGTACTTGCAGGTTACCAGGCTGAAGGAACAAGAGGGCACAGGATATTCATCGGTGAAAAGGAGATAAAGATACACGGCAAAATGGTTCCAATAAAAGCCAGGGTTGAAATGCTGGAGAATATCTCTGCCCATGCAGATAGTTCTGAGATGCTGGATTGGATAGGGAATTTTCACCCCACGCCGAAAATATTCATTACCCATGGTGAAAAAAAATCATCACTGGCGTTGCAACAGAAAATAAATAATAGGTTCAGCATTAACTCCTTTATACCTGTGATGGGTGAGTCATTTGAAATATGAATATTCAAAAATACATTCTTGCGTTTGATATAGGAACTTCAAGTTTACGGAGTGTATTGTTCAATGATAAGGCGAAGATAATAGGCATTGAACAACGTGAGTTCAAACAGCATTACCCAGCTAAAGGTCATGTTGAACATGATGCTGAGGAGATATGGCAAAAAACCATTGATTCTGCTACGGCACTATTTAAGAAATTAAATATTGAAGCTTCCGACATCGCAGGGATTGGCATCACCAACCAGCGAGAAACAACAATAATATGGAGCGCAGGAACAGGTAAACCAATTTATAATGCAATAGTATGGCAGGATACCAGAACCGCTGCATATTGTAATGAACTTATAGAACGGAATATCTCTGCAAAGGTAAAAAGCAAAACTGGGCTGGTGATAAATTCTTATTTTTCTGCAAGTAAAATAAGATGGATATTAGATAATGTGGTTAAAGATACTGATACAGAAAATCTTAAATTTGGCACGATAGATAGCTGGATATTGTGGAAACTTACAGGCGGAAAGATACACGCAACCGATTATTCCAACGCTTCACGAACACTTTTGTATAATATAACAGAATTGAAATGGGATGATGAGTTGCTGGAAATATTCAAGATCCCTAAAAATATCCTGCCTGAAGTGAAGCCAACCATCAATGATTTCGGAAAAATTGACAAAGCAATATTCGGAGCAGAAATTCCTGTAAACGCACTAATAGGTGACCAGCAATCATCATTATTTGGTCAGGCATGTTTTGAAAAAGGTGAGATAAAATCTACTTATGGCACAGGATGTTTTATATTGAAAAATATCGGTGAAAAACCTGTCATCTATGAAAAAGGGCTTCTTACAACAATAGCATGGGGAATTGGTGGTAAAGTGTTCTATGCTGGTGAAGCAGCGATATTCAACTGCGCTTCAATAATAAACTGGCTCAAGAATAATTTAGGAATAATAAAGTCAGGCAGAGAAGCTGACGAGCTGGCAACATCTGTTAATGATTGCAATAATGTGGTCTTTATCTCAGCCTTTTCTGGTCTTTCTGCACCTTACTGGATGTCTACCGAGAATGCGGAGATATTCGGTTTAACGCTGGATACTAACAAGGCGCATATAGTACGAGCTGCAATTGAATCCATAGCTTTTCAGGTTAAAGATGTGCTGGAGATAATGGAAAATGAGTCAGGTATAAAGATAAAGGATATAGCGGTTGATGGTGGGGTAAGTAACAGCGATTTCCTTATGCAGTTCCAGAGTGACCTGCTTAAAATTACTATAAAAAGAGAAAAAGAAAGTGAGAAAACAGCATGCGGCGCAGCTTATCTGGCTGGTATAAAAGCAGGCATGTGGGACATAGATTATATCAAAAAACAAAGGGAGTTTAATATATTCACCCCACAAAAAAATGATTACGCAGAAAATTCTTATTTAAAATGGAAGAAAGTTTTGCCTAGGCACTGCTCTTAAATTATTTGAATCAATTATAATTGCATGGTTAAAGTTTTTAACATAATCCAGAACGTAGGAAAGCATACCTTTTGAGTTAGTATGAATAGTATATAATTTATCCCCTTTATTCACACTACTGCCATTTCTTATGTGAAGGTCAATTCCTCCCACCTTATATTCAGGTGCGCCCGTCAACTTTGCTATTTTTGCTATTCGGCGGTTATCAATATTTACTACTACGCCGCTTTGTTGAGCAAGAACAGGGTAAGTGTATTGCGCTTCTGGCACTTCTCTAAAACCTCCCTGCGCTTTACATATTGCAATTAATTTTTTCAGCGCTTTACCACTATCAAGAATTTCTGCCGCTATTTTATATCCCTCCCCCTCCCTCACATCAGGTGAAAATTCAAGGACATTTCCCGCCAGCAGTAATGACCGCTCCCTCAGGTCAGATGGCGCCTGCTTATCATTCTGCAATACAGCAAGCACATCACGCGCTTCCAGTGCGGGACCTATACCATTACCAACTGGCTGTGAACCATCAGTCGTGATGGTTTTTACTTTTATGCCAAGCTTATTTCCTACTGCCACCAGATAGCTGATCAATAATTCAGCCATTTTATCTGAGCGTATTTTACTTGTTGCTCCAACTGGCAGGTCTATCAATACATGAGTTGAACCCGCTGATATTTTTTTAGAAAGTACCGATGCGACCAATTGCCCTTCACTGTCAAGTTCCAGTGCTCTTTCGACCTGTATCAGCATATCATCTGCTGGGCTTATTGAAATTGCACCACCCCAGGCAAGGCAAGCATTTTCCTGATTTACAACTCTCTTCAGCATTTCAAGGCTGAGGTCAACATTAGTAAAAACCTCCATAGTGTCAGCAGTGCCTGCGGGTGAAGTTATTGCCCGTGATGATGTTTTTGGCATGGTAAGCCCAAAAGCGGCAACAATTGAAACCACTATCGGGGTAGTGCGATTACCTGGTAAGCCGCCAACACAATGTTTATCAACCACTATTTGCTTCTGCCAGTTCATCCTGTTACCAGTTTCCACCATTGCTTTAGTTAGGCTTGCAATTTCCTGCACATCTAGCCTGCCACCAGCACATGCAGTTAAAAATGATGAAATATGAATGTCTGAATAACTTCCAGTTGTGATATCTTTAATAATTTCATTTAGCTGCACCTCAGAAAGAACATTATTATATATCTTTGACCTTACATAACTGAGTGATTCAACTGGTCTTGCATGTGAAATTGATATTTCATTATTTTCCTCAGCCTTGAGTTGCTCCCACGCACATTCTGAAAGCCCCGCCTTGCCCTTTTCAAGCAGGGATGATTTAATTATATTGAGTGTAGCTATTATTGACCTGTCATCTAAAGTGACCTTTACTCGTGTATGCGCCTTAAACCCCTCAGAAATGCAGATATGGCAATCCTCCCGCATGTAGATTATCGCCTCTTTATGCGTATCTATTCCCAGTCTTTTTAACTGAAGTAAGGGCATCTTATTCATAATATACTTTATAATAATTAGCTAACAATACCTAAAGAAAATATTTCTCTCTAACAAATAAATCAATTGCTTTTGGTGGGCCAGGGTATAGGCGTTGCCATATTTTATTATAATAATATGCTTCCCAGTCTTTATTCAATTTTTTCTTGAGTACCGCCCTCGGGCCCCTTGTACTCAAATAATATCCTGTATCTTTCTTTTTTTTGTCAAGAATTC
Source organism: Alphaproteobacteria bacterium (assembly GCA_003531345.1). Classification (GTDB taxonomy): domain Bacteria; phylum Pseudomonadota; class Alphaproteobacteria; order Rickettsiales; family UBA8987; genus UBA8987. Next base: position 5,164 of record DQGZ01000226.1, read on the forward strand.
TAAGTTTTGCACCTTCCCATGTTTTATAATTGAAGGTATTAAAGGCAAGAGATCCCTTTGAGTATTCGTTTTGACAGCCTGTCACAAGAGCAATAACAAAACATAATGACAGAATTTTCCAAACCACCTTATTTTCTTTTATGTTTACGAAAAACATTTCCTGCAAATAAAAATATTTATGATTTTGTACTGCTATATCGCTTCATAACAAATTTTACAAACCTTTGTTAACTCCACTTGAAACTTATCCCTTGTATATTCCGCAGAAATGTGCAGATTGCACGCCCTATAGCGCTCCAAAAATTAATTGATATAATTACGTGTTAGCCATAAAAAATGTTACTTACCGCATAGCAGGCAGAACTTTGCTTGATAACGCCTCACTGCTTGTTAACGCTGGCTATCGCGTTGGTTTGGTTGGACCTAATGGAACTGGTAAATCAACTTTATTTAACCTTATTACTGGCTCAATTGATGTTGATGGTGGTGAAATTGCAATAATTCCTAGAACAAAGCTTGGTATGGTGCGCCAAGATTTACCAGATGACGAAACAACCCTGATTGACATAGTTTTAGCGGCTGATACAGAGCGTGCAGCATTATTAGAAGAAGCTGAAACCGCAACTGACCCACAACGCATAGTTGATATATACACTGAGTTAAATGATATGGGCGCTTATGAAGCACCAGCCCGTGCTGCAAGCATTTTAGCAGGTTTAGGATTTAATGATGAAGCGCAAAACAGCCCGATAAACAGTTTTTCTGGTGGTTGGAGAATGCGTGTTGCACTTGCCGCAGCATTGTTTCGTCAGCCTGATTTACTATTGCTAGATGAGCCAACCAACCACTTAGACTTTGAAGCAATAATCTGGCTAGAAAATTATCTGATAAATTACAAAGGTACTTTTATTATCATCAGCCATGATAGGGAAATTTTAAATAAAACTGTAACCCATATTGCACATTTAGACCAGTTGAAGCTGGAAATGTATACTGGTAATTATGACCAGTTTGAAATTCGCCGCTCACAAAAATTGATGAACCAACAAGCAATGTTTGAAAAGCAACAGGCTCATAAAGCCAGAATGCTTGATTTCGTTCGTAAATTTGGTGCCAAGGCAAGTAAGGCAAGCCAAGCGCAAAGCCGCTTAAAAATGATAGAAAAAATGGATATGGTTGATGCAATAATAGCGGAGCGCTCAACCAAGTTTATTTTCCCGCAGCCTGAAGATATTGGCTCACCGATTATAAATTTAAGGCATGTTGATATTGGTTATGCTGTAGGTAAGCCAATATTAAAAGATGTTGACTTAAGAATTGATATGAATGACCGCATAGGTTTACTCGGCGCAAATGGTAATGGTAAATCAACCTTTATAAAATTACTTTCCCGCAAGCTGGAAGCTTTAAAAGGTGACGTAGACATTGATAGTAAACTTCGAATTGGATATTTTGCGCAGCACCAATCAGAAGAAATGGATGTAAGCCTTACGCCGTATGAAACAATGCGTGAGGCAATACCTAATGTACCTGAGCATAATATCCGTGCAATGCTTGGCAAATTCGGGTTTGACAAGGGTAAGGCTGATACAAAAATTGAGGAGCTTTCAGGTGGTGAAAAAGCTAGGCTTTTATTCTGCATGATGAGTTATAATGCGCCGCATATAATGCTGCTAGATGAACCAACAAACCACTTGGATATTGATGCACGCGCAGCGCTAATTCAGGCGCTTAATAATTATGAAGGTTGTGTTATATTAGTAAGCCACGACCCTCATTTACTGGAATCAGTGGTTGATCAGTTATGGCTGGTTAAGGATGCAGCGGTCACAAACTTCGCTGGTGATTTGGAAGATTACAAGGCATTAGTGGTTGAACAGCGCCGCAGAGAGAAATCAGGCGCTAAAAAAGAGAAAATAGAGAATAGAAAATTAGATAAAAAAAATAAAAAAGAAAAGCCTGCTAGCTTAAATTTACTTGCGAAGGCGGAAGAAAATTTAGCAAAATGGGCGCAAGAAAAAGAAGAAATAGAACAAGAAATGACAACACCAAAAGCTATTAATAAACCAGATTATATGAATGAGCTGGTTGAAAAATATAAAATAGCCACTGAAGAGCTGGAAAAGGCAGAAAAAGACTGGTTAGAGGCACAGCAAGAAGAAGCGCAATAAAAACTACTTACGCTGCTTTTACTATACCTTTTTCCTGTAAGAACGCTTGCAACTCACCGCTTGAGAACATTTCACGTACAATATCACACCCACCAATAAACTCACCTTTAATATATAACTGGGGAATAGTTGGCCAGTTAGCATAATCTTTTATTCCCTGACGTAACTCCTCAGATTCCAGAACGTTATAATCCTGAAATTCTACACCTAAATTATTCAATATAGAAACAACTGCACCAGAAAAACCGCACATCGGAAATTTCTGAGTACCTTTCATGAACAGCACAATATCTTTTGATTTAACTGCAGTGTCAATAAATTGCTGAATGGTTTGTGCCATAAAAATAAGTTCTTAGTTGTTAGTTGTTAGTTGTTAGTTCTTAGTTGTTAGTTCTTAGTTGTTAGTTCTTAGTTGTTAGTTCTTAGCGATTTTTTACTAAGAGCCAAGAACTAATTACTCAGAATTTTTAGCGATACCGCATGGATATTAAGCGGTGTAAGCACATTCATTACTGCACGGTGCTGCTCAATACGGCTTTTGCCTGAAAATGAAGGGTGAGAAATATGTACTTCCCAGTGATCTTTATCACCTGTCATATCTTTTGCATCAAGCTTGCAGCCCTGAAAATTACTTTCCAGTATCTTAAATATCTGTTCTTTCTCTGCTGGCATTAGCAATGGGTTAGAAATTAGGAAATAGGATTTAGCATTTTTTCTAAAGCCTGATATTCATTTAGTTGTAAAATGATAAATTGCTACTAAAACTAAGCTCTAAACCCTAACTCCTAATTCCTGATGAAGATCATTTTGGCACAACCTCGTGGATTTTGCGCTGGAGTTGACCGTGCAATCGAGATCGTAGAAAAAGCCTTGCTGATATATGGCGCGCCTGTTTATGTACGCCATGAAATTGTGCATAATAAATTTGTAGTAGATGATTTGAGGGCAAAAGGAGCAGTGTTTGTAAAAAGCCTTGCGGAGATACCAGAAGGTTCGGTTACTATTTTTTCTGCTCATGGAGTTTCAGAACAGGTGGAACTTGAAGCAAAATACCGTAATTTACCAGTAATTGATGCCACCTGCCCACTAGTAACAAAGGTTCATAATCAGGCGATACGAAATGAAAAAGAAGGAAGGCAAATAATTTTGATAGGGCATAAAGGGCACCCAGAAGTTGAGGGAACTTCTGGCAGGGTTAGGGCTGGTGTATTACTGGTTCAAACCGAAGATGATGTTGACCAGCTACAGGTTGATGATGAAGAACGCCTTGCCTATGTAACCCAGACCACACTTAGTGTTTCTGAAACCAAAGGCATAATAGCAAAGTTAAAAGCACGTTTTCCAACCATAATCGGGCAAGACACAAAAGACATCTGCTATGCCACACAAAACAGGCAAGACGCCGTTGAGGAGCTTGCAAGAATAACCGATCTGGTGCTGGTGGTTGGCTCACAGAACAGCTCTAATTCAAACCGCTTAAAAGACCTAGCACTTGAAAAAGGCACTAAAAGCTACCTTGTTAACGGCGCATATGAAATAAAGGATGAATGGCTTAGCGGCATTAACAGCATCGGGCTGACTGCTGGCGCATCTGCTCCTGAAATTCTGGTACAGGAGATAATTGAACATATAAAGAACAGGTTTGCAAATACCACAGTTGAAACCATGGACGGAATAACAGAAAATGTGAATTTCCGACTACCAAAAGAATTAAGGAAATTAGGGTTTTGATTACTATCCACCCCTTCCCCACACAGGCGCTCTAAATTACAATAAGGTTTAACCGCAATATGTTATCCTGCTTGACCATAGAATGTTTTTTTAAATCTGCCACAAAATATGACCTTCCTTCCTTTATTGAAAAATGTTTTGATACTATAAACCCTGGCATTGATTATATTCCAAACTGGCATATCGACCTGATAGCAGACAGGTTGCAAGCGGCAGAGAAGGGCAAGATAAAACGCCTGATAATAAATATTCCACCTCGCTATTTAAAGTCATTATGCGTGAATATTGCCTGGTCTGCCTGGTTACTCGGGCATAACCCTACCCGCAGGGTGATCTCCGCAAGTTATTCACAGGCAATTGCCACCAAGCACTCGCTTGATACAAGGCTTATAATTGAAAGCAACTGGTATCAAAAAACCTTCCCTGAAACTATAATTACTCATGACCAGAACGAGAAGGACAAATTCATAACCACCAAGCGGGGCTTTCGCCTTGCCACTTCCGTTGGTGGCAGCTTAACTGGTGAAGGTGGTGATTTCCTGATAATAGATGACCCACACAACCCAGTGAATATTATGAGCAGAATCGCAAGAGACGCCAAGCGGGGCTTTCGCCTTGCCACTTCCGTTGGTGGCAGCTTAACTGGTGAAGGTGGTGATTTCCTGATAATAGATGACCCACACAACCCAGTGAATATTATGAGCAGAATC
>DQGZ01000205.1 GCA_003531345.1 Alphaproteobacteria bacterium
TCCGATCTATAAAGGCTGATATATGAACCCAGCGTATTAAATTTTTATTTTTTACAAAGAACCATTCAATTTTCTTTAAGAGTTCAGGTCTTTTTATAGGCTTATCCATCTGACAATTTAATTGTTATTATCAGATACTGATAATCATTATCAAAACATTCATTGATACAAATCAAGTTAAATGACAGATGGTAGAGATGGATAAATTTACCACAGCACATAATCTTTCTTTTTTGATTACCCCCACTAGTTGATTCAGATCAAGTTGCAACTCAACCCACTAGATATTGTAGGTATGCCACATATTAATAGCTATATATGGTATAAACCAACAGGAGGATTTCTATGCAAGTTCAACAGCTTAATGAGCAAAAAAATATAAAAAAAGGCTCAAATAACAAACCAAAAAAAATCTATTCATTCCCAATTTCTATTATTACAGCTTTAAAAGAAGCTTTTAATAATAGTAAAGAAGGAAATATAGAATCTTTCCTAGATTTAATTCCCAAAGAAAAAGAAAATTCATCAGATGCTGAGTTAGAATCCTTGGTTGAAGAAATGCTTTCTCAAAAAAATTATGTAAAAACCTTGAAGGAATTTATATTAGCTAGAAGCAGAATAATAAAAAACGCCAATCCCCAAGATACTTTGGTTAGTTGCAAACAGGCTGTTGAAGAATATATTTTGCAACAAGATTGGCGCATTAACGCAAATGCCAACACCTCTTATAGCAACGCTGGTTTGATCAATAATTCCGCTGGAAAAATTATTGCAAATTACTGGCTGGATAATGTTTACTCATCCGAAGAAGGGCAAGCACATCGCCGTGCTGACTATCACATTCACGATCTCGATTGCTTAACAGGCTATTGCGCTGGTTGGAGTTTGCGCGCACTGTTAGATGAAGGCTTCAACGGTGTTGCTGGTAAAGTTTCAAGTAGGCCACCACGCCACTTCCGTGAAGCACTTGGTCAGATGGCAAACTTCTTAGGGATACTTCAATCTGAATGGGCTGGTGCGCAAGCATTTAGTTCTTTTGATACTTATCTTGCACCTTATGTATTCAAAGATAAATTACCATTTGTAGAGGTTAAAAAAGCAATCCGCCAGTTTGTATATAACTTAAATGTTCCTGCTCGCTGGGGTCAAAGCCCATTTACCAATATCACACTCGATATAACTACTCCGCCTGATTTAAAAGATAATTTTCCAACTGCAAATTGCATTCATTTATTTAAAGATGAAACTGATGAAGAATTAATTGCCGAAGCAAAACGCCGTGGTGCAAATTCAATGGAAGATTTAACTTATAAACATTTCCAAAAAGAGATGGAGCTGATTGATGTGGCTTACTATGAAGTGATGACAGAAGGCGATTCGCAAGGCCAGCCTTTTACCTTCCCAATTCCAACTGTGAATGTAATGGAAGATTTTGATTGGAACAGCCCTGTTGCAAAAGCCTTGTTTGAAAACACTGCAAAAATTGGCAGTTCATATTTCCAAAATTTCATTGGCAGCCAATATATGAAAAACGAAGAAGGCGAAAAAGTTCCAAACCCCGAAGCTTACGCTCCACATGCTGTTCGTAGTATGTGTTGCCGCCTACAGCTTGACCTGCGCGAGTTATTAAAGCGAGGCAATGGTTTATTTGGCTCTGCTGAAATGACAGGCTCTATTGGCGTTGTAACCATTAATATGGCTCGACTTGGTTATCGTTTTAAAGGTGATATGAAAGGCTTAATGAAAGAGCTTGAATACCTGATGAGTCTTGCCAAATCAACTTTAGAAAAGAAAAGGGTTTTTGTTCAAGAAATGTATGATAGAGGCTTGTTTCCATATACAAAACGCTATCTGCCGCATTTTCGCAATCACTTTAGCACCATAGGTGTTAACGGTATGAATGAGATGGTGCGTAATTTTAATGGCAATGCTTATGATTTAACTGATGAGAGGGGGATAAATATTTCTACTGAAATTCTAAATTTCATGCGAACTGAACTCAAAAAATATCAGGAAGAGACAGGGCATCTATATAATTTAGAAGCAACACCAGCAGAAGGTACAACTTATCGTTTTGCTAAAGAAGATAAGAAATATTATGCTGATATTATCCAGGCTGGCTGCGGTGAAAATATATATTACACCAACTCAAGCCAGATCCCTGTTGGCTTCACTGAAGACCCGTTTGAGGCGTTAGACTTACAAGATTCACTACAATGTAAATATACTGGTGGTACAGTTCTTCACCTTTATATGAGTGAGAAAATATCTTCTGGTGAAGCGTGTAAAAGGCTGGTAAAAACAGTGATAGAAAATTATCGCTTGCCTTACATAACTGTTACTCCTGTTTTCTCTGTATGCGAAGAGCATGGCTATTTAGCTGGTGAGCAACCTCACTGCCCAACCTGCCAAAGAGAAACTATGGTATGGACAAGAGTGATGGGTTATCACAGGCCAGTTTCCAGCTTTAATCATGGTAAAAAAGGTGAGCATAATGAAAGGCTACACTTCAAAGAAAATGTTCATACTTTGCCATTATTCAGAAGGGAGCAAAAACTTTAGTTATGAAGTTGCCAATAACAAGCATCACGCCATTCACACTTCAGGATTATCCAGATCATACAGCCTGTATTCTCTGGTTTTCTGGGTGTAATATGGCGTGTGGTTATTGCCATAATCCTGATTTGGTAAAAGGTGTTTTTCAAAAAATTGAAGAGGAAAAAATCAAAAAATTTATTGAATCACGGATTGGATTGCTTGATGGAATTGTTTTGTCAGGCGGAGAATGCACTTTATGCAAAGATCTGCCTGATTTCACAAAATATTTAAAATCTATGGGGTTTAAAGTTAAAATAGATACAAATGGCACAAACCCTGAAATGCTGGATTTTTTAATCTCTAATGATTTAATTGATTTTGTAGCGCTAGATTTCAAGTCTACGCAAGAAAAATTTGAAAGCATTACTGGTTATAAAAATTATAATAATTTTTTGAAGTCTCTTGCTATCTTAAGTAGCTCTAAAATTCTCTCAGAAATCAGAACTACTACCCATGCAGATTTACTTGATGAGGAAGATATCAATTCAATGATTAAATGCCTTGAAGATTTGAGTTACAAAGGAAATTACTATCTGCAAAATTACCGTGATGGCGTAACATTAGGGAATTTAAACAAACCATCAAGAAAATTTGATGTAAATAAAATAGAGAACCCTTCTTTTAAGCTAGAGTTTAGGGGGTTTTAGCTCTACCAAAATGCAATCTTTGATCCCCTAGACTTTATTTTCCTGATTTTATTTTCTTTGTTACACTTTTCTAAATGTTCATAAACTTCATCATCTGAAATTTCTTCAGATGCAAAAGCCATCATTTTTGCCTGCTCCAGCTGCAAATCAAACTCGAATTTCTTTTGATTAGCCAACTCAACATAAATTAATTTCATGCCTTTTGTTATTACATCTTTTAACTCAGGAATGCTTAGTTGAACTGTTTCAGGGCTAGACTCATTCTTATTAAATAACATTTTTTCAATCTGAACATGAATTTTCTCGCACATGTGACGTAGCTAAAATGGGTTTAGCTTTGTAAATCCAGCTGCGTAATCTAGGTATTCTTGACGAATCATAACCCTCCGTTTATTTTTAGATAGCACCCATAATAGTTGAAAAAGCAAGGGTACGGAAGTACCTAACAAAAACAAATGGGTGTATATTATACAACCTACAGTTGATTTTGTAAAGGATTATTTTTGTTATAAAAGTCTCTACAATAAAAATTATACTTTTAAAAAGTGTATAACATATAAAAACTTTATAGCTTTTATTTCTATATGGATATAATGAGAGAAGAAAGGGGTGTGGTATGCCATTGGATGAAAACATTATTAAAGCAAAATGCATTGATTACCTTTTATCGAGACATACCAATGAGTTAGATGATTATGTACTCGTTAATGAATTGAAGTTTGCAGATGGAAAAAGGCGAGCAGATCTTGTTGAAGTAAATGGGAGTATGAATGTCTATGAAATTAAAAGTGATTTAGATAATTTAGAAAAACTTCATGATCAAATAATAGATTACAAAGGTACTTTTGATACCGTTACAATAGTAACCACTCTAAAGCATTTGAATAATATAAAAAAACACACCCCAAATAATGTTGGAGTTATTCTTGTAGATGAAAATTGCATAAAAGAAGTAAGATCTCCTGTTACCTATAAAAAGTTTGATAGTTTTTTTCTCGCTTCATTTTTAGAGCTGGAGACAATTAATCTCTTGTTAAAGGAATTAAAAGTTAGCGGAAGATCAAAATTAACCATTACCGAAAAAAGGAAATATGTCTCAAAGTATTTACCTTCTGAGGAGCTTCGTGGTCTTGCTATAAACTCAATAAAAAAGAATTATAAAAAACAATTTGATGGATTTTATAACAACAGGGGAGCACTAACTTTACCAGACGATATTAGTCTTTTTTGGCATGGAAACATTATTGCTGCCTAGTCCGAAGTGCTTGGGTGGTCATATGAATATTACTCCTAACGGATATCCAAAAAGATGGACTTAGACCATTTGGTCTTTTTTCTGAAGCAACAGATATCTGCTCATTTCCCCAGCTGCCAACAGATAAATATCTAATATCTTTTATAGTTTTCTGTGCCGCTACAATATAACCACCATCATCCCTTCTATACCTGTGATAAAAAACTTTTCTTTCTAAAGGTACATCTACCCTAGGAACCCAAGTACCACCTCTAATATCATATCTCACTGGATGTATTAGCGCATAATCGCTGTAGATAATATTTAAAGAGCTAAATAAGGTAGAAACTTTTTCATGCAAAGACACTTCTTCTATATAAAACTCACCCTCATGATCCTCCCCGTAATTAGCATCCATAACTGATTTGGGAAAAGAAGAAGCTGAAACAGCAAAGTCAGTAAGTTTATAAACATCGCTAATTTGCTTTATTCTTGCAGAAATATCAGCTGCATATCCATTTGCAGTCATTGGTTTTATGTACTCTGCATCTATTATTAGTAGTAAATTTTTTTTGTTGCTTAAACCTTCACAAATAAATCCTATCAAAGTTATTAGTTCATTTGGCTCAATCCCAAGGTTCGCACGCAAAACAAGTTTGCTACACATTTCTTCAAGTTTTTTTACTTGAGATATTATTTCTTTTTTTGAATCTTCTGGAGATTCGTCATACTGATCAGCATCAATTTGTATTGTAGGATAAATTCTATTAGTAATTTTTGTATTTTTAATAAAATTACACCAGTTTTCATAGCCGTTAGTATTATCAAACAACTCTTCAATTTCAGAATTAATTAGATCCTCGTGAGAGGTTAAATCTAATATCATTTTTCCACTTTTCTGAGCATTCAATGCTTTTTCCAGAGCTTTTTCCAACCTTCCTTCAGGATAATTCTTTTTATGAGCTCTATCTTTTGTTAGCTCAAATAACGGCAAAACATCTAATTTAATCTCTTCAGAAAGATTATCAAATGCTTTAATTTCTGCTGATGTAGTTTTTATAATTGGTATATAATGATGCATTTATTCCTCCCTGAAACCTAGTTGTTTAGCGCGGATTCTAACCGCAAGAGGAGAAACGCCAAAATGATCTGCGATATTATCAACATTTTGAGATACATTTTTTATGAAAAACCTAAAATCAGCCTCTGGCATCAATAGCTTTCCAGCAAATTCATTTGCTTCAAGCTCCATTTTGTTGACATTGTCAGATGCCCTAAAATATGTGTAATCTACGAATTCAGATTCTTCATTTCTATGAAGCATATAGTGAGCTAATTCGTGAGCTATTGTAAACCTTTGTCGTGTAGGATGATGTTTTTTATTTACTTCGCAAACCCAACCGGAATCAGTTTTTTTAAGATTTCCAGAAATATCAGATGAGAGATTATCTGAATAAATAATCTTTACATCCATTAGACTCATCAATGACTCAACATCTAAAGGAGTGGTTTTTATGCCATTTTGTCGAGCAAGATTAAGTATGTCTTCAGCATTGTCAATGTTGCCCAAGTGCGCCCTTCTTAAAATTGCGTCTTTATTTTTATTTCTTCTTATTATTGCCATTTACTTCTTCCGTTAATGAATTTTTTTCTAAGCTCTCTGTTTTTCCCATTAGACTATATTCTAAACCAATGATTCTAGACTCAAGCTGCCCAATTCTATTAATAAGCTTACTTCTATCTTCTGCATCATAATTTAAATCCTGTATTAAAGAGCTCCTGTTAAGCAATTTATTAATATTTCCATCATCAGAAAGATAGTAGGAGACTTCTTTTGTAACAAGTTTTTCTGCAATCTCCTCTGCATGATTTCTAGAAAGAGATCTTATAGATATGTATGCAACCACCCCCAAAAAAGATATTAACACAATTAATGAATTTATTATATTATTATAGAACTCTGATATAACTTCAAGCAACTGATCTTGCGTAAGTACATGCCCATTATTTATTAAAAGATTTAAAGATTTTATTTCATCTTGACTTAGAGATTTATGATTTCCGCTCGTAACAAAAACAGCTTTAGCGTTAGTAAGTGAATTAAGAAAATAATCTCCTAGCAAAAAGT
>DQGZ01000146.1 GCA_003531345.1 Alphaproteobacteria bacterium
TAAAAGAGGTGAGTGATTTTTACACGCAGACTAGTTTTATGTGTAATAATAGAGGTCACGCTGAGACTTTTATTCTAGAGATAGATATGTTTTATGAAAAACCCACAAGTTTCAAAGAAAAGTTAGAAAAAGTAATAAAAGATAATACAGACGTCAAAGAAGAACAGATAGAAAATATTATAGAACAGAATTTTCCTGCAAGTTATTTTTATGATGCATACAAGCAATTAAGTACTCAGCAGAGTGAGTTTAATGAAATTATTTCTAAGCCTAAGGATTATGTGACGGTAAATTATGTAGATTATAAAACGATTAATCGTCCTCATTATAGCGGGCCAGAAATTGATATATCCGAAGGGATAAAACCTTTGCTTGATATGATGCATCAAGCCACAACAGATGCATTAAGGCAAACATTAAAAGATTTAGCAACGGTAAATAAAGAAATTGCAAAATTAGAGCCAAAAGATTTAGATATTTATAACCGAGCTACAGAAATTGGTGGAGCTAAGCTTGTTGCTTATCAATTTAGACACCCTAAACATTTTCCTGATACCTGTAAAGCTGGGCTTTATTTGGGCATGGCTTCAGGGCTAGCTGTTTCTGGGGCGGTTTTATTAGAACCCTTCAAGTTTCTAAGGGGTGCAATGCTTGGATACGCCGCAGAGGTATGGAAATGCTACCCACCTTTAAGAGACCCTGTTAAGCTTATTAAAAATTCTCTTGATTTTGGAACAAGAAGTTTTGTTTTAGAAGCTGGTGTTAAAATAAAATCTTTTGTGGGGTTGGTTAAAAAAGGAAGTTTAGAAAAAGAAGTAGAAAAAAGCCAATATGGATTGGCTGAAAGAATGATTGAAACGCCAAGTGATGCTTTTAAAATTGCGAAAACCTCTAATAAAATGTCTTTTATACAATCTGGGTGGGAAATTTTTTCAGGTGATTTTGTAGGTGGAATAACAAGACTAGTAGGGGCAACATCAGCTTTTATAAATAATAGTTTAATGGATTTGGCATTATCAAAAAGCTCAGAAGAATATTTTTCATCCGTAAAAGAAAGATATCAAACAAAACTAAAGACATTGATATATGGATCAGAGAGAACTTGAAAAAGTGAATGAAAAACTAAAAGATTTGGTAGATAGCGCCTATAAGGTAGGTGATGAAATTTCCAGAATGATATTGTTAATTAACGGAGAATCCGAAGGGAGGCCAATCTGGGCGTATGTTTCAATGTCTCCATCCAAAGCAAAGGAATATCTAATTAAGCAGTATAGTGAAGAGGAGATTGAATTATCTGATTATGGAGAAATTTTATTTTCTGGTGAAGGAGAAACCCCCCCGCATGAAATAAAAAATGAAATGTTAGAAAAACATAAAATACAAGAAAATTTGGAAGAAAAATTGTATGAAGTAATGAAGGATAATTTATTTGACCGCATCAGATAAACCCTTCTTAACCCTCATCTATATAATCTAACCACTGACCAATTTCTTAAATATATCCTCAAGGTCGGCTTCTTCAGTTGAGATGTTGGTTATGTTAAGACCGCTTGCCTGTATCCCTGCAACTATCTCACCAATATTATGTGTATCATTTTTTGGCGTGAATTTTATTATATTTCCTGACTCTGAGATTTGGGGGTCAAAGTTTAATATTTGTGAGGGAATTTGGCTTATCTTATCTGAAAACTCCAGCACGATATTTTTAGTGCCAAAATTTTTAAGTAAATTATTCTTGGTATCATTGGCAATTATTTTGCCATGGTTTATTATCGCTATCTTGTCGCATAATTCCTGTGCTTCTTCAAGGTAGTGCGTTGTAAGAAGAATTGTTGTTCCTTTGCGGTTGAGTTCTTTTACATAATCCCAGAGCTGTGTTCTTAATTCCACGTCAACGCCAGCAGTCGGTTCATCTAATATCAATATTTGGGGGTTATGTACTAAGGCTTTTGCTATCAGCAACCTGCGTTTCATACCGCCAGATAGTCTGCGTGGGTTGAAATCTGCCTTGTCGGTTAAATTCAGCGCATTTAAAATTTCATCAGTTCTTCGGTCCTTTTTCCTTACGCCGAAATAGCCAGCATAATATTCAAGGCATTGGCGCACATTAAAGAAGGGGTCTATTACTACTTCCTGCGGCACTATACCGATGGATTTTTTTAGATTTATTGGGTCATTATCCAAGTCAAAACCATTAACTAATACCCTGCCAGAAGTTTTAATGACTAAACCAGCAATTATGTTTATCATGGTTGATTTGCCAGCGCCATTAGGCCCAAGCAATCCAAAGAAAGAGCCCTGCTCAATATCTAAATTTATTCCACCCAGCGCAGTTTTTTGCTGATTGGTTATTTTAGACCTGTAGGTTTTTTTAAGATTAGATATTTCAAATGCAAGGGTCATACAAAAGGTAATAAAAGTTATTGAGGTAATAAAAGTAATAAATGCAATAAAACCTTTAATTACCTAATTCTTCAGATCATATAGTCATGAGTTCTGAAATATTCATCAATTGCATTTTTAATTGAGTTTATTATCTTTTCTTTATGTGATTTCTGGTTGAGTAGATTTTCTTCATAAACGTTTGAAAGATAGCCAAGTTCAAGAAGTGCAGAAGGCATATCCGCAGCGGTTAACACTGCCAGACTTGCCTCACGGTGGGTTCTTGGCAGGGCCTTAACATTTTTTCCTAAATTTCTTGCAACCACTTTAGCAAATTCATCAGAAACATTTTTTGTTTCATTTTGAGCAAAATCCAATATCGCCTCTTTAACATCACGAGATTCACCACGTAATTTAACGCCCCTTACAACTTCCTCATAATCTGACTGTGCTAGTAATTTTTGATACTCCCTTTCAGCCCTGTCTGCAGATAATGTATAAACAGAAAAGCCCTGTGTATTTGGGTTTGGGTGGGAATCTGCATGGATGGAAAGAAGTATATCACCGCCAGCCCTGCGGGCAGCCTTTACCCTGCCTGGCAGGCTCACAAAAGTGTCATTGCTGCGGGTTAGTACCACCCTGTATTTTCCTGTTCTTTCCAACGCTTCTTTCAGTGCCAGTGAATATGATAATGTTATGCGTTTTTCCCATGTTTTACCTTTGCCAATAGCTCCGCTGTCTTTACCACCATGCCCAGGGTCAATTACTATTACTGGTTTTTCCCAGCGTTTTTTTGCGATTGGTAATGTGGTTGGAGTGGTTGAAACGGAAGAGGGTTTTAGTATATTTGAAACATTGGGAGTTTTTTTGATATCAGGCTTTTTTGCCAAGAAAATATGCCTATATTTTTGTTGCAGACTGGCAGGTGCAGAAGCTGGAAATACTATAGGTTTTATTACTGGGTTTACATTTGGGCTTTCAAGCAGATCGGAAGAGCG
>DQGZ01000082.1:0-189 GCA_003531345.1 Alphaproteobacteria bacterium
CTTGAAGAATCATCATCTTTCTTTTCGCCTTCTTTCACGCCGTCTTTGAATGACTTAACACCTTTGCCGAGGTCACTCATTACTTTTGGCAATTTGCCAGCGCCAAAAACTATCAATACCACAATTAATATTAGAAATATTTCTGTTGCGCCAAAATTCATATATTTAGGTGTTAGGTGTTAGGTGTTA
>DQGZ01000082.1:482-3558 GCA_003531345.1 Alphaproteobacteria bacterium
GGTGTTAGGTGTTAGGTGTTAGAAGGTTTTAATTAATCTAAAATCTAAAACCTAACACCTATAACCTAATACCTAACTAAAAGCCTGATTTACCATCACTACTATCTATCTCTACCACAGATTCATCAACAATTACATCATCTTTTTTCCTAGATGATTTTGGCCCACGCTTGTAACCGCTAACCTTCTCTGTTTCTGCCACCCTGTACGGCTTATTATTTCCTGTTGAATAATAGGTACGCATTAATAATTCAGCCAAAAACCCAGTGGTAATAAACTGTATACCTGCAATTATGAGTAATATACCGACATAGAAAAGAGGTCTTGTGCCAATGCTGCCACCAAATAATTTAATGAAAAATAAATATGATTCTATAAGGGTTCCAATGGCAAGAGAGCCTAAGCCAAGAGTGCCAAATAAGTGCATCGGCTTTTGGCGATAACGCAGGAAAAATGCCATAAGCATCAAGTCACTTGCTACTTTAAGCGTACGGGAAATGCCATATTTAGACTGCCCGAATTTGCGTTGGTGGTGCTTAACATCAATCTCCGCTATTTTTGCCCCTTTAAGGTCTGCTAGTATGGGTATGAAGCGGTGAAGCTCGCCATACAGGTCAAGGTCTTTTGCGATACTGGTTTTCATTATCTTTAATGTGCAGCCATAATCCTGCACCTGTATTTTGCTGATACCGTAAATTAACCTGTTTGCTATTCTGCTGGGAATTTTTCTAAGAAACAGACCGTCCTGCCTTTTAACTCGCCTACCAGCTACCATGTCAAGCCCTTCCCGCTTGAGCTTTTCCAGCATCATTGGTATGTCGGACGGGTCATTCTGCAAATCACCATCAAGGAACGCCAGATACTTGCCGTCTGCCGCTTCAATGCCAGCAGACATGGCAGAAGTCTGACCAAAATTACGTGAAAGCTGAACCAGCTTTATGTTGCCTTCATTAATTTTCTTTATTTCTTCAACTGTCCTGTCTGATGAACCATCATCAACGAATACTACTTCATATGAGAAGTCAGTTATGTCTGCTTTTATTTTACTTATAAGGGGGGCAATATTAAGCTCCTCATTATATACTGGAATTATGATAGAAATATCCATAATTGGAATTGGTTTTTCTGAGCTTTTATATTGGTTTTAGAAAAAACAAAAGTATTTTTAAAACTTATATTTTGCAGTAATTCCAAATGTCCTCGGAATTTCGGATGCCGCTGCGTATATCAACTCATTAAATTCCTGGTGGTAATCATCAGTTAGGTTTCTGCCAAACAGGCTAAACTCCAAATCTCTAGATACCTTGTAAGTTAAAACACTGTCCACTCTCGCATAAGCATCAATCACATTTCTTTGAAAAGAGGCATCATAATATGCTATATTTGAACTATAATATAAACTATTACTCCAGCTTAATTTATCCGTAAACTTATTGTATGAAGTTATAGTAAACTGATATTTAGGCGATCTATCTTCATCCTGCTCAACACTAAAATCATTTGAAAATGGGTCAATATGGTGGCTTACCGCCAACATTGTTACACCACCCCTTATATCCCATTTCTGGTTAATAGCTGCATAAACATACGCTTCAACACCAAAATTATCTGCTGAACCATTATTACTGGCTATTGATATATAAGGAGATGGGCCAGAAATAGTTTCGTATGCTTCTAGATCTTCATACTTATTATAAAAAGCTGTGGTATCTATATAGATGTCTTTTGTTATATCAGCCCTATAGCCAATTTCATATGAATTCAGTTTTTCTGTATCCTGATATTTATTTGCAATCAAGAAAGCATCATTATAGGGCTGCCCTTCTATAGCATAAGCCTGAAAACTATCAATTCCCCTTGAGGGTGTTCTAACAGCTTTTGAAACAGCCGCCCATACTGACTGCTTATCTGATATTTGATATAACAACCTAGCGTTAGGCTGAAAATTAGAGCCTGTGTAGTCATTATATTCAATTTTACTACCTAAAGTGAAAAATAGTTTATTATTATAGAGGTCAATTTTATCCTGTATAAAGGCATTATAAATTGAAAAACTGGTGCTTTCTGGAGAGTAACTTATCAACCTTGTATTGTTTAGATTGTCCGTAACCAGCCTGTAGCCAAAGCCACCCGTAAAACTGTGTTTCTTAATATCATAATTCCCCTGATAATCTAAGTTATAAGTTGTTTGTTCCTGAACTATTATGGGGTTGCTATCTCTATATTGATAATCAATATATCCTGTAATGTCACTTTTAAGATTTCCTATTGGTTTGTTCCATTTAAACATTATATTGCCACCTGTGGAGTCTTCACTAAAATCTTCATTTTGAAAAAAGGGGGAAACATCCGTTGGAGTTTGCATTGCAAAACCTCTTCTGCCATAATAATAATCACCCTGTATGGTTGCTTTATCATAATCTCTGTCCCTGAAATCATACCTGAAACCTGCCTGCCCCCTGTTCCACTCATCTTCACTGCTTTTATCTACACCTGCGGTCTTAAATTCATTTATTTTTTTAAATTTGCCATATGTTCTTAAATAATCATATTGTTTTGTATTAACACCATTCCTGAATTCAACTATTGCATTTTCGTTTGTGCCAGTTGTGAAGGAAACGTAATTACCAACGCTTTTTCTTGCCTCTTTAGTTATTATATTAATAACCCCATTAACTGCATTTGCCCCCCATAATGTGCCGCCTGGCCCCCTTATAACCTCTATTTTCTCAATCTCATCCAGAACATAATCCAGGTCATTCCAAAAAACCCCTGAAAATAATGGGGTATAAACCGCCCTGCCATCAATTAGTACCAGTAATTTATTTGAAAATTCACGGTTAAAACCACGAATTGATATTGCCCAGTTATTGGAGTTGATTTGTGCCACCTGCACACCAGGAACTAACCTTAAAGCTTCTGGTATTGAAGTAACACCAGCTCTTGAGATATCTGCAGCGGTTAGTACAAAAGCAGCAGCAGGTGTTTTAGTTAATTTTTCAGGACGTTTAGACGCAGAATATAAATTAATCTCAAACAACTCCTCCAAAGGCATGCTCAATATTTCCTCGGTTGT
>DQGZ01000221.1:0-3497 GCA_003531345.1 Alphaproteobacteria bacterium
ATGAACTATCATTTTCAATAAATGCAAATGCTAATTTTTTACTCGCCACCACAAAAGATAAAAAACTTTTAGAGCAGGAAGTTTTTTTTTTATAGTTTCGGTATAGAGTGCAGTATGTTGAGCAAAATTTTGGGAAATCATAATGACCCAGACGAGCTTCACGGAAATATAGTTTCAAATGCAGTGGGGGTAAACAACAGAGAAAATAGTGGTAAAATATTCAATATAAGTGATTTTATTACAGGTAAATATACTAAAAAACAATTAATTGAAGTGCTAAAAGCCAATGGCATGGACCCGAACAATACTTTTATAGTAGCAGATGATAGGGGCTCAATAATGCCAGCCAATATAGCAAAAGAGTTTATATTAAGAACTCATAAAAATATGCCTGCGGAAATAAAGAGCCTGATTTTTGGTGATAATGAAATAACACCAGAATTTTTAGACAATTACCTAGCTAAAAAAGTATTCCCAGGTTCAGAAATTAAACATGCAATAGCCGCCGCAGGTGGAGTAGAAAATTTTTGGAGAATTCAGGATGAAATATGTAAAGAGCAAGGCTTTGATAGAAGTTTCTATAATAATTGCTCAATTGTTGTGATGCCAATTTTAGATGTTTATGAAAAGCACCCAAGAAAGTTTGTAACATCAGCACAAAAAAAATATCATATAGCTGAAAAGCGCCATCCAAATTATGATGATGTTGTAGAGTCAGAGCAATATTTGATCCCTCAGAATTTATATAATAAAAATCAGCATAGTACACTGGGCGATTATTTTGAGGAAAACAGGTATAAAATATATTTTAGAGAAACTGATATTGGCAAATGTTTTACAGCAATTGTGAATAATTTTCGTTTAGAAAGGAAAACGCAAGAAAAAAAAGAGCCGTTTTGCACGTATACAGTAGGCGTAGTTGATGGGGATTATACAAGTGAATTTAGAACAAGTGCTGGCTATAAATCAGCAGATTTTGATAACCCTGTTAAAGCTGAAGAATTCTTAAAAAACAATGATGCTTATGTTTTTGATGCATCAAAAGTTACTAAAGAAAACGCCGCTGAATTTATTCATTCACTACATAGTGCCATTGTTGCAAAACAAACTGACCCAAGAGATATGGGTAAGTTGTTGGCTGTATATAAACCATCTGATGAAGCCAGAAAAGTACTAAGCCAATATGGCGCTTTATATAACGCTAATTTTATTGGTGAATATCGCGCTAGAATGCTAGTGGTGGCAGATAACGATAATGAACTGTGTGAGGCTTTAGATACTCACTCAAGAAAATATGATAAGGTAAAAGGTGAATATCCCAATACTGAAGAGATAAAAGTTTTTGAAAAAGCTGCTGATAAAAAGAAGGATAAAGGTGTGTTTATTCAATGTTCCGCAACGGAAGAAACCCCAGCAAGTATTGAGCAGGCATTTAAAACCGCATTTTATGTTGCCTTAAGTGGTAGAAGTATTGTTTATGGTGGTGGTGATAAAAAAATGATGGGTGCTATAATGCATGGCTATAAAGCAGCCGAAAAATATGCAGGTGAAAATGGAGCGAAATTTAAATCACAACTCTATGCGGTAAGCACTCAAAACCTACTTGCAAAAGAAACTTTGCAGGGAAAGTTCTCAAGGTCTGTAAGCCTCAGAAACACTTGGGTTGCGCCAACAATTCACCATAGAAAGGCAAGTTTAAAACAAAGCTCAGTTGAAGCAATAACCTTGCTAGGTGGTGCAGGCACAATGGAAGAGTTTGGCAAATGTGCCGCAGACCCAGAGTATAAAGTAACAGTTCTAAATCAACGGGGTTTATTTAACTCATTACAAGCCATTTGCGGTGATCAGCCTAATGTCAAATTTCATAATGAACTGGATAGGTTGCTTCAAGCTGAATTTGGTTGTGAAATTACTGCGGCAAAAGATGCCTTCATTAAAGCCGCAATAAAAAGAATTCCAGATGCAAAAATTACAACAACTGATGTTGCGAAACAGCCGTCTTTTAAAAAACAACTTGGTTAACCCAGCAACCCACCCACAAAGCCTTCCATGCCTTTTAGGCGGAAGCGTTTGTGGCGTTCAGCTTCAAGAATGTGCTTAACGCGCTCAACTGTCTGGTCAATATTTTCATTAACCAGAATATAGTCATATACCAGCCAGTGTGATATTTCATCACTTGCCTTGCTCATACGCTCTTTTATTACCGATTCTTCATCCTG
Organism: Alphaproteobacteria bacterium; assembly: GCA_003531345.1. Classification (GTDB taxonomy): domain Bacteria; phylum Pseudomonadota; class Alphaproteobacteria; order Rickettsiales; family UBA8987; genus UBA8987. The sequence continues at coordinate 2,220 of DQGZ01000221.1, forward strand.
CGCTCTTGCTCTCAAGCGTTTTTCAAGCTCCGCCATGGAAGGGGGTAAAATAAAGATGCTCACTACTTTTCTGCCGCATTTTTTTTGAAGGGAAATTGTACCCTGCCAGTCAATGTCGAACAGAACATCTTTGCCATTATCAATGGCTTCATAAACTGGTTTTTCAGGTGTGCCGTAGTAATTGCCAAATACTAAGGCGCATTCAAGGAACTCACCTTTATTTACCATGTCCTGAAATTTTTCTTTCTCAGTAAAATAATAGTCTTTGCCGTCAACTTCGCCAGTTCTCATTTTGCGGGTTGTGGCTGAAACGCTCATTTTTATCTGGTCGTCAAGCTCAAGCAGTTTGCGGGATATAGAGGTTTTGCCCGCACCAGATGGTGAGGAAAGAACAAGCATTAAACCTTTGCGGCGGATATTTACCATTATAAGATAACATTATTATATGATGTGTAAGATTATACGATTAAATTTAAAACTTCTATAGTATAGTTGATTATTATAATTTATGTTCCTTACCTATAGTAAAATGAACCAGCAGACAAAAAAACAGATCAAGCGTTTCATTATTTGTGGTGGCAGTGCCGCTATTACTGATTTTTTAACTTACTATCTATTCCTAGAATTGTTTACTCCCTCCCCGTCTAAGGCGCTTTCTTTTATATGTGGCGCTGTAGTTGCATATTTCAGCAATAAATTCTATACGTTTGAGCAGAAACAGCGTTCATACTATGAAATGTTGAGGTTTGGCCTGCTTTACCTCCTTACTTTTTTTGTAAATGTTGGTAGTAATAAATTAAGCCTGTATTTGCTGGCGGAGCTTTTAAGTGAAGCGCAGGCGGTATTTTTCTCATTTGTCATTGCAACTTTCATAACAATGTGCTGTAACTTTATCGGACAGAAGTTTTTTGTATTTAAATCAGGAATTAGGAATCAGTTAAGCTAATTCCCAATTTCTAATTCCTAACCCCTTAGAAAATGAAGTTTTCTTTAGTAATTCCCTGCTATAATGAGGCAAAGAACCTGCCATCATTGGTCAAGCGCTGTGAAAAGCTGGTATCAGCTAGGAATGATATTGAGGTAATACTGGTTAATAATGGCTCTAATGATAATTCGGAACAGGTTTTAGCCGAGCTATTAAAGGGTAAACCGCAGATAAGAACTGTAGTGGTGGAAGTAAATCAGGGCTATGGTTTTGGTATATTAGAGGGGTTGAGGTTTGCTAAAGGTGAAATATTAGGCTGGACTCACGCTGACATGCAAAGATCGGAAGAGCAC
>DQGZ01000221.1:3723-4707 GCA_003531345.1 Alphaproteobacteria bacterium
GCTGGACTCACGCTGACATGCAAACAGACCCCAATGATGTGCTGGAGGGGTTGAAATTCTTTTTTAATTCCCAAAACCCAGAAAAAATATTTGTAAAAGGCAGGCGTTATGGTCGTAAACTGGCTGATGTGTTTTTTACAATTGGTATGTCTGCGTTTGAAACCTTGCTGATGCTCAAAGCAATGTGGGATATTAACGCTCAACCAACAANNGTTCAGCAGAAAATTCTTTGATAGCTGGTTTGAACCGCCGTATGATTTCTCACTAGATTTATACGTATATTACACTGCCAAAGAAGCGGGATTTGAGGTAAAGCGTTTTCCAGTTCTGTTCGCTAACCGCCTGCATGGTGTTAGTAATTGGAATGTTGACTGGAAATCTAAACTGAAATTCATAAAAAGAACGGTGAATTATAGTGTAGAGCTTAAGAAAAAGATTGATTCTGGAGAGTAGTGATCAGTACCAGTAATTAGTGCCAGTGATTCCACTGTTACTGAACGCTGATACTAACCACTGAATAAAATGCAAATAATACGCCACAGAAGAAACGCAATAGAAGAGCTTAAGGCAACTCCAGAAAAATATGGTGTAGAGCTTGATCTGCGTAGCTATGGCAAAAAAATAATCATTCATCATGACCCATTTGCAGAGGGGGAAGATTTTGAGGAGTGGATAAAATATTATAAGCACAAAACCCTGATACTAAACGTTAAGGAAGAGGGCTTGGAAGCAAGACTTCTGGAGGTAATGAAGCGTGAAGGAATTGAAGATTTCTTCTTTCTTGATCAGTCATTTCCATTCTTGGTAAAAACCGCAAAACAGGGTGAAAAAAGATGTGCTGTCAGAGTTTCAGAGTTTGAGTCAGTGCAAACAGCGCTGGCATTAGCTGGCAGGATAAACTGGGTCTGGGTGGATTGTTTTGTTCAATTTCCGCTTACTAAAACATCATATAATTTACTTAAAGATGCTGGTTTTAAATTATGT
>DQGZ01000187.1 GCA_003531345.1 Alphaproteobacteria bacterium
TCTTCCGATCTAATGGTTTGTAGGTAAGTTTCTGTTATTATATGAGCAATTTGTTCAAAATTTATCTCTCCAGAACCAGTGGTACTATAATTTTTTATATTGGCATAATAGGAATCAAGAAAATCTTTGAGGCAGGTTTTTATATTGGTTGAGTTGTAACTGAAAATCTCTGCCCAAATCTCTTTGTTGGAGTTCATAAGCCTTGAAAATTCTGGCATATAAACTCTTTCATGTATAGGAAAAAAACCGCCTAATTCAAAGCATAAAAACTGTGGAAAATGAGAAATTTTTGCATAGATCTTATCATGCAGGGTTGCGTCTATTACACTGACCTTTGCCTCTACTGATCCCCAAAGGTTTCTTACTTCCCGTAGGTTGTTCTTAGGTATTTCAAAAATATCACTGGTTGTTATCAATAGGTTTTTTCCTTTGAATAAGTCATATTTTGAATTATCAAACCTGCCTTTTTCACTTCCAGCAATCGGGTGGGCTGGTACAAAACAATTTATCTTATCACCCAGAATGTTTTTTATTTCACAAATACTGGAATATTTAACAGAACCAACGTCAGTTAATATTTTTTTATCTGTCAGGTCATCTTTTATGGATGTAACTATATTGCTATAACTAGCCAGAGGCGCGCATAAAACAATAATGTCTGAATTTTGAACCAGACTGCTTGGATTTTCATAAAACCCATCAATTGCGCCAAGTTTTAAAGCCTTTTCTGAAACCTCAGGCTTTCTGTTATAAGCAAGAACCTCATACTGCTTTTTCTTTTTCAANGCTAAAGCTAGTGATCCGCCAATAAGCCCAGTTGCAATTATTCCAATTTTTTTCAAAATTCTTTAGGTTTGTTTATTCCTTTTACTTGAGCAAAAACTTTTTCTTCCTCAACATTTATATCGCAATAACCAATAACTTTTTCATTAACAGTAATGTCAAATAAAGTGTTCTTATCTTTTCCAATTTCAATTATGGTGCCACGGGTTATTTTTAAAAAATTTCCAATTGGCATTGAAATTTTGCCTAGAATAACCCTTAAGTTAAGTTTTAAATCACCAAAGCCATGCAATGAGGAAATAATTTCTTCATTACTCATTTCTTCGGTTGTTTGTTGCTGATTATTTTCTATTGTTTCACTCATACCAGTAAAATATATTACAGTTTACATAATGCAGCAATTAATTACAGATATTAACTTTTTAATCATATTAGGTTTAGTTTTTGGACTGATATTTGGTAGTTTTGCAACAGCCCTGATATACAGGATGCCAAGAAATATAGACTGGGTATTCAAGCGCTCCGAATGCACCAAGTGCCATCATAAATTGGGTGTTATAGAGTTAGTTCCAGTGTTTTATTATCTTTTTTCGGGTGGCAGATGTAGAAAATGTAAAACAAAGTTCGGTGCAAACTATTTGATAGTGGAGATCTTGACCGTTTCATTTTTCCTTTTTGGTTTAATCTATTTTGGTTTGACGCTTGAGGGAGTTACCTTTTGCCTACTTTCTTTTTCTATTCTTGTGCTTTCTGCAATTGATTTTGAACATTATATAATACCTGATGAAGTAAATTTTTTTATCGCAGTTCTTGGCGCTGTTTATAGTGGCTATAATTCCTATGATATGATTGATATAATATTCATGCCTTTTTTCTGTTTTATTTTTGCACTTTTGTTGCGACTAATAATGTTTGCTTGGAAAAAGAGAGAAGGACTTGGATTTGGTGATGTAAAATTTTTCTTTTCGGCGGGTTTTTTTCTACATTTTGAAACCTTTCCATTGTTTTTAATGATGTCTGGCCTTATTGGCGTTGTAATTGCTATTATATGGAAATTGCGTAAAAAGGGGGAATTATTTCCTTTTGGTCCTGCTCTTGGTTTGTCGTTGCTTTTTTGTTATGTATTTTCAGAAATAGGAAGTATAACAAATAATATAGTACAGAAATTTATTTGAATGTGTATATATAACAAATATTCCTAAATATTAATAAGATGCTTTTTTAGCTGATGAATAAATTTTTAAAAAATTTTTGCGCTGTTTTACTTTGCTCTTCATTAGCTCTGTCTTGCAAGCCCAAGGAAACGTATGATGATGTAAGAAGGGATGGTTTGAAAGCCTTGCCAAAGCGCTCTGATGACTGGTTTAAAGAAAATATTGGTAAGCTTAATGATTTTGACAAAATTGACCCATATGGTGATCTGTCTCGGGAAGATTATATGAGTATAGCAGGTAAAAATCACGCTCTAAAAATGGCGGTGAATAGAAAAATAGTTACCCCTGAAATACAATTACCCACTCTTGATGAGTCTGATGATAATTCTAACTTCCTTGATTCTATTGAAGATAAAACGGTTTCAATTTCTGTTAATGAAGACATACCATTAAAAGAAGTTTTGATTGAGCTTGCAAGAAGGGCGGAGGTTGATGTTGAAATTGATAAAAATATAAGCGGAAATATTATCTTTATTGCCAAAGATAAACCGTTTTCAAAAGTAATAGACAGGCTGGCTAAAATTGCCAATTTAAGCTATAAATTTGAGGATGGGGTATTGAAGATATCCAAAGATAATCCACTGATAAAAACCTATAAATTTAACATACTTGATATTACCAGAAGTTCTTCATCTGCGGTGAGTTCATCTATTTCTGTAGGCGGTGGTGGCTCAACTGATTCTGGAGGGGCAACAATAAATAGCGGCTCTTCAAGCCAGCTTAGTATAGAGTCTGGTGAGGGAGATGTATGGAAGGCAATAGAAGATGGTATAAAGGAAATAGCTAGTAAGTATAATGATATTGGTGGTGCTTCAAGTGTGGCAGTTACACCAGCTGCTCCTGCGGCTTCTTCGGCAGCTGGTGCCAATGGTAGCTCAATATTGTCCATAAATAAAAAAGCTGGCCTGATAACTGTTCTTGCCAGTAACAGGCAGCATAAAGCAATAAAAGAATACCTTGATAATGTTCATATATCTCTGACCTCCCAGGTTCTTATAGAGTCTAAAGTTCTTGAGGTTTCTCTGTTGGATCAGTATTCCAGCGGTATTGACTGGAACTTGATTGCTAAAAATACTAAAGAAGCTGTAAATATTGGAACATCTTTAGGTGGTGGTTCACCTTCTGCCTTGGCTTCTGATGGGGTTTTCAAATTTGGCTTATTGCCTGTAGATGTATTTGGTGATGAATATACGCTTGATGCTTCTGTTTCCCTGATTCAAAAGTTTGGTGTATCTCGATCCCTTGCAAACCCTAGAATAAGCACAATGAATAATCAGTTTGCGGTTCTGAATTTTTCTAAGAACTATGTTTATTTTGACGTTCAGCTTGAACAGCAGGCAACTCAGGCAACAACAGTTGGCACAATAACCAACCCGCCTTCAGTCACAACGGAGATAAAAACTGTACCAGTTGGTGTTGTGCTTGGTTTGCAGCCATCTGTTGACCTTGAAAGGGAGGAAATATCACTCAGTGTAAGACCAACTCTGACTAGGGTTCGTGATACCGTACAAAACCCAGGTACTGTGATAATTGCAAAACAGCTGGATGTTGATCTGGAGGGGATAAATGCTGCAATACCTATTGTGGAAACAAGAGAGTTAGACACGGTTTTCAGGGTTAAGTCTGGGCAGATAATGGTAATAGGTGGTTTACTTGAAGAGCGTTCAAAGAATGATGATGATGGTGTTCCAGGTTTCTCTGCCCTGCCATATTTTGGTAATCTTTTCAAAAAAACTGTGAAAGATGCTGAAACGGTAGAAACGGTTATATTCATGAAAGCAACCATTTTACCTGGTCAGGGTGTTTCTATTGAAGATGAAAAATTCTATGATAAATTTTCTACCACTCATAGACCATTCGTTTCAGAGTAATATTCACCTTAATAACTATACGATAGCATGAATACAACGGTCAGATACATAATTTTAACCGCAATGAGGGACTGGTTATTTGTTGGAATTATTTTTGCAATCATAGCTGCAATATTCTTTTCAAATTTTCTTGGCTCAACTGTTATGATTGAGCAGAATGAGATGAAAGCATCATTCCTGAGCGCTATCACTAGGATGGTATTAATAGTAGGAATGATAGTTTTTATATGTTTTAATGTTCGCCGTAGCTTTGAAAATAAAGAAATAGACCTTATGCTTTCAAGGCCAATTTCCCGTGTTGGGTTTATTTTTTCATATTGGCTGGGGTTTTCAATTATTGGGATAATCGTTATCTCAGCTATTGCCGTTTATATTTCTTTTTTTATCAAAAGCGTGAATGTAACTGGTTTTAGTTTTTGGTTATTAAGCCTTATTTTTGAAATGTTGGTGATCAATGCTTTTGCGGTTTTTGCATCAATAATTCTGGTTTCATCTGTTTCATCTGTTTTACTATGTTTTGGTTTTTACATAGTTTCAAGAATG
>DQGZ01000181.1 GCA_003531345.1 Alphaproteobacteria bacterium
TGACCAGACGTTTTTCATGTACGGGAGTGTAGTTTTCTAACATTATTAACCTTTAATAACAATTTTCTTTGAATATATTATTAAAGTGCTTATTTATAAAGAAAATTTAATTATAATATCATGGCAAAAGTACAAACAAAAGTAAAGGCAGTTAAAAATGACTATAAAGTAGCAGATATATCATTAGCGCCATTAGGCAGAAACCTTATCGACTTAGCTGAAACTGAAATGCCAGGTTTAATGAGCCTTCGTAAGGAGTATGGCAAGTCAAAACCATTGAAAGGTGCTAATATCATCGGATGCCTTCATATGACGGTAGAAACGGCAGTATTGATAGAAACTTTGATAGAGCTTGGTGCTAGTGTGCGTTGGAGTTCTTGCAATATATTCTCAACCCATGATGCGGCAGCCGCCGCAATAGCAAAGGCTGGTATACCTGTTTTTGCGTGGAAAGGTATGAACGAGAAGGAATTCAACTGGTGTATTGAACAAACTATCGTAGCTAATGGCTGGCAACCTAATATGATATTAGATGATGGTGGCGATGCAACTGATGCAGTTATCAAAAAATTCCCTAAACTTATTAAGCAAATTAAAGGCGTATCAGAGGAAACAACAACAGGCGTTGCACGCCTTCGTGAGTTTGATGAGGCGGGCAAATTACCATTCCCTGCAATAAATGTTAATGACTCTGTAACCAAGTCAAAATTTGATAATCTATATGGTTGCCGTGAAAGTTTATTAGACGGAATAAAACGCGCAACTGATGTTATGATTGCGGGCAAAGTAGCAGTAGTGGCTGGGTTTGGTGATGTTGGTAAAGGCTCGGCAGCAGCACTCAGAACGCAAGGTGCAACAGTTATGGTTACTGAAATTGATCCTATCTGTGCATTACAGGCCGCTATGGAAGGTTACAGAGTTGTAACAATGGAAGATGCAGCACCAATTGCGGATATATTTGTTACGGCAACTGGTAACCGTGATATCATCACCAGAAAACATATGGAGCAGATGAAAGATAGGGCAATTGTTTGCAATATCGGGCATTTTGACCTTGAAATTGATATCGCCTCACTAAAAGGCTTAAAATGGAGAAATATCAAACCACAGGTTGATGAAGTAACATTTAAAAATGGCAAAAGAATAATTATCCTTGCTGAAGGAAGATTGGTGAATCTTGGTTGTGCTACTGGCCACCCAGCTTTTGTAATGAGTACTAGCTTTACAAATCAGGTGCTGGCGCAAATAGAATTATGGAAGAACGGTAAAAATTATAAGAATAAACTTTATGTTCTGCCAAAACATCTTGATGAAAAAGTAGCAAAACTTCACCTTGAAAAAATAGGTGTTAAACTTACTACTCTCACTAAAGAACAGGCTGACTACTCAGGCATAAACGCCCAAGGACCATTCAAACCAGACCATTATAGGTATTAGTTTGTTGTGAGTGCTAATTTAAGCTTATTTGAAGCGAAATTTGAAGTTGAGGCTTTGAAAGCCCAAATAAAGCATCACGACAAAAAATATTATGAAGATAATGCACCGAGCATTTCAGATGCTGAATATGATCAACTCAGAAAAAGGCTTGAGCAGTTAGAGCAGCAATTTCCAGAGCTTGTAACTTCTGATAGCCCTACGCAAAAAGTTGGTGGCAAAGCCCAAGAAAAATTTGGTAAGGTAAAACATAAAAAGCCAATGCTTTCGCTTTCAAACGCTTTTGATTTTGAAGATGTAAAAAATTTTATTCAAAAAGCTAATAGATATATAGGGGAAGATGAAGAAAAAGAGATAGAGTTATTTTGTGAGCCTAAAATTGATGGGCTTTCTTTTTCTGCAAGGTATGAAAATGGTGTGCTTGTTCAAGCAGCAACAAGAGGTGATGGTGAAGAAGGTGAAGATGTTACACAAAATGTTACAACTATAAAATCTCTACCAAAAAAACTTACAGGTGATTTTCCAGAAATTTTAGAAATTCGTGGTGAGATATATTTAAGCCATAAAGAGTTTGAAAGAATAAATCAGGAAAGACAAAATGCAGGAGAAGATTTATTTGCAAACCCCCGAAATGCGGCTTCTGGAAGTTTACGCCAACTTGATGTTAGCATAACTGAAAGCAGAAATTTAGAATATTTTGCTTATGGTTGGGGTGAAGTTTCAGAATTAAAATGGTCAAGCCAAAGTGAAGCCTTTGAAAAATTTAATAAATATGGTTTTGTTGTAAATAATAGAACAAAAACCTGCAAAAATTTAAATGAAGTAGAAAATTATTATAATGGCTTATATGAAGCGCGGCCAAATTTAAACTATGATATTGATGGTTTGGTTTACAAGGTAAACTCACTACAAATGCAAGAGCGATTGGGTTTTATTTCAAGAAGCCCAAGATGGGCAATCGCTCATAAATTCCCTGCGGAGCAAGCTAAAACAATTATCAAAGATATTACAATTCAAGTGGGAAGAACTGGCAGCTTAACACCAGTTGCAGAGCTTGAGCCGATAAATATCGGTGGCGTAATTGTTAAACGAGCAACCTTGCACAACAAAGATGAAATAGATAGAAAAGATATAAGAGTTGG
>DQGZ01000108.1:0-2585 GCA_003531345.1 Alphaproteobacteria bacterium
AACTTAGAGTACCTATTAATATAGGCATCCAGTGCACTTTCAAAATCTTCAAACCTAAATTTTTTGTCCAATTCAGAAGAGTTTTTATCATATATATCCCTAAAATACCTCTTTATCACGACTGCAATTGCATCAGCATAATAATATAATTCTCCCGTTTCTCTCAACTTAAAACTTGTTGTAGTTTTATATGGAAAATGTTTATGTGCTGTACTCCTTATATCTTCATCTGACTCTACAGGAGAAAATAAAAGATGTAACGTATTCTTTGTAATATTTATTCTTCTTGTACCATTGCAAGGAGTTTGATTTCTTTCAAACAAATCATCTGCAATCGCACGCATTTTATCAGCTCTTTGTTCTTGGCTTATAGATCCTTCATAATAAGTCATTTCTTTATAATATGGAATTAAGCTTTCTTTTTTAAATTGCGTCAGCAACTCTAAATCTGAACACTTATCTATTGAGGAGCCTTGTTCAAATATTGAGGAGCCTTGTTCAAGTAAAATTCCTTTCCCACGATTATAATTAATTTCAGCGGAAGCTATTCGCCCCCCTCTTAATGAGGTCAATTCATCAAACTCCTTATGTAAATTACTTGGTATTCTGGTCCTAAAACCTTTTAATTCTTCTTGATTAAAATCAAATATGCCATTTTCTAACAATTCAATTTTTCTTTTATACTTTTCGGGTAAATTCCTCAAAAAAACACTCTTTTCATTCAAATCTTGCAGCGCCAGTAAAAATTCTAAATTAATAAGCTTGGTAAAAGTTGCAATGCAACTTGCTTTTAGTTTATCTTTTGTCATTATTTCTATTGTTATAATAAAAAAGCCCCGCAGCACGGTGCCAGAAATTCTTTTGATTAAAATAAACAATACTCAGATATATTTTGAGTTCAGAGTATATCATTAATATCGTTGATATAAAAGAAAAAATTTCTAAATACCCACCATCTCGAGGGAATAGCTACCTTTTGCACCATTGATTTTTTTAGTGTTGGAAGGCTGTAATTCAATGGCAAATTTTAATCCCACCTTAATGGAAAGCATTTTATTCATTTGCTTTGCTATGTTAGGATGGCTATATTTCAAAAATGAAAAAACCATTTCAAATACAGGCAAAGCTTGACCTGCACGGCTACACGCTGAATGATGCGTATGACACTTTCTTTGAATTTGTAGAATATTGCCTTGAACAAGATGTATATAATCTATTGATAGTAACTGGCAAAGGAAGTAATTCCAAGGAAAGAGGTGAAACAATAAACTATCAATTTCCGCATTGGTGTGAAAATCCATTTTTAGGTAAATATATAAAGTCAGTAAAACCTGCTGAAATTCAACATGGTGGTGGCGGAGCATTTTATGTGAGGTTAAAATGAACTACTGGCTTTTAAAAAGTGAACCAGACAGCTGGAGCTGGGAACAACAGGTTAAAAAAGGCAAAAAAGGCGAAGCGTGGAGTGGCGTTCGCAATCATTTGGCGAAAAGAAACCTGATGAGCATGAAAAAAGGTGACCTATGCTTTTTCTACCATTCCAATATCGGCAAGGAGATAGTTGGAATAGTTGAGGTTACAAAAGCACCCTACCATGACCCAACCGCAGAAAAGAACGAGCCATGGGTAGTGGTTGATGTGGTTGCGGTTAAACCGCTAAAAACCCCTGTAAGCCTAGCATCAGTCAAGGCAGAAAAAAAACTTAGTAAAATGAGCTTGGTTACATCTGCACGTCTTTCGGTACAACCCGTTACAGTAGGCGAATGGAATATGATATGCAAAATGGGAGGGGTTTAGGCACAGCGCCTAAAATTTTCTACCAGTCAAATCATCAAAAATTGGTACTGAAGCTATAATAACAAGTAATAGCGCAATTGGTGTAGTGGTTATATACCCGAAGTTTTTGAATGCCAGCGCACCCATAATACCACCAATTAAAAAGGCAAATATCAACCCAGAAAAGAGCGCCAATTTATATATACTTATTTTCACGTTCTTATTATGGCTGCCCCAGAAATAAAATATTTTCCCTATTTCAATACCTACATCAGTTGAAAGCCCTGTTATGTGAGTTGTTCTTATCTCTGAATTAGAGATTTTGGTAATTATGGCGTTCTGCAAACCCATTATATAGCATAACAGGGTTATTGTTAAATTAACTGACAATTCAAAATCATGCTGCATTCCACCAGAAGCAACAATGCCAAATAAAAGCAATAAAATTGCTTCTAGCATTAACGCCAGCGCAAATTCACTATGGAACTGGCGGCTGCGTGCCCAGTTAATTATGATAGCAGAGCTTGCCGCCCCCAGAATAAAGCTAAAAACAAAGCCTAATGAAATAAAGGCGGTATAGAGTTTATTAAGTGCAATATAGTCTGCTACGGCGGAAAGCATACCCGTCATATGTGAGGTATATTGACCGATAGCTAAAAACCCACCCGCATTAATAGCACCCGCTATGGCTGCCAGCAACAAACCCAGCGATATATTGGCGCCTCTTGTGCGGTGCTTCCCCGTTAGTTTTCTTATTGATGCTACAAACATCTAGACACTGTTAGCAAAGGTTTATAAAATTTGTTATA
>DQGZ01000108.1:2847-3000 GCA_003531345.1 Alphaproteobacteria bacterium
GGTTTATAAAATTTGTTATAAGCATATTCCTCATTTATCAGCTATTTTTTATGACTTAACGATTAATTAACTAAGTTTTTATAAGATACAATAGTTTAGTTTATTATATGAACATAATTACAAACATAGGGGATAGTTATTTTGACCTGATGG
>DQGZ01000003.1 GCA_003531345.1 Alphaproteobacteria bacterium
CACAATGGATATGCTTTCATGCTACAAGAAATTTGAGGAAAGTAGGGCAGGGTAAATGACAGAAATAATAGGCACAATTGCGGCGATATTTACTACTATTAGTTTCATTCCACAGGCGGTGAAAGTGGTAAAAACTAATGACACCAAGTCCATTTCAAAAGCCATGTATATCTGCTTTTCGTTTGGGGTTTTTATGTGGTTGATTTACGGCATTATGATAGAAAGTTTCGCAGTAATAGTCGCCAACTCAATAACCTTGCCCTTGGCATTGATTATATTATATAAAAAAATAAAATAAAAGAGAAATAGCCCTTCTCATGATATGGCTATATAATCTATGTAAATTACAAGCAGCGTTTATGATGATGTCCTGAATAAGTATGCGGACTGAAATTCACCAATTGTTAAAAATAAAAAATGCTCCTAAACAAATGAAGGAAAAGCCCAGTAAATGGTTCCAGCTTAAAGGTTCGTTCAGGTAATAAATCGAAAAAACTGAAAAAACAAATAGCGATAGAACTTCCTGTATAGTTTTTAATTCTGCGGCTGAAAAATATTGGTGACCCATTCGGTTAGCAGGAACTTGCAAACAATATTCAAAAAATGCAATTGCCCAGCTAACAAAAATAACCAGAATAAGTGGGCTGGATTTAAATTTGAGATGCCCATACCAAGCAAAGGTCATAAAAATATTTGATAGCAGCAAAAGCCCAATAGTATAAAATTTTATCATATAGAAAATTCCTTTATAAAATTCCTGCCGTAAGCAGAAAGCCTAAAAGAAGTAGCATTATCGCTACCAGTTTTTGTATAAAGCCTATTGTTACTTTTTTTATTCCCATTTTTCCTGCCATTACGCCAGCAAAGGCAGCAATGGTGGCGGCGATAATCAGTGATACATCTACCTGCTCCAAAAGTAATGTAATGTTGAGGCCATAAACTAGTAGACGGGTGATGTCCACCAATGAGGCGATTACTGCATTGGTAGCAACAAATTGCTGTGCATTTAGTTCAGCGTGAAGTAAAAAAGCAGAGCGAAATGCCCCCTGATGCCCTGACAGCCCACCAAAAAAACCGCTTAGCACTCCACCCCATGGCAGATATTTGGCAGAGATATTTACCTTTTTGGCAAAGCTGAACCACTCAGCGAATGCAAATAGTATCAATAATATTCCAACTGCCAGTTTTACTGCTGTAACCACAGCATCAATTCCAAATAGCTGATAATTATGGATTTGCGGCAATCCAGAAAGGTTCGTCAGCAGCCATGCGCCTGGAATAGTAGCAATAAGCGCTGGAATACCGAATTTCAGGGAAACTGACCAGTTTACGTCTCGCCATAGAGTGGCTAGCTTGAACAGGTTATTTAGCAAGTGAACAAAAGCTGTAAGTGCAACTGCTATTGTAATAGGAAAGAAAACCGCCACCACTGGCATCAGCAGGGTTCCTAAACCAAAGCCAGAGAATAAGGTCAATAATGATGCTAGGAATGCGGTAATTATAATAACGAATGTCATAGGCACTGTTAGCTAATTATTAAATATTTACAGCTATATGCCAATTTTAATAGCAGCCCTTTGGGTTATGGCAAAAAATGAAAATTATTTCGTCAGAAACTTTGCTAATGGAACCACCATTAACTTCAGTTTCTTCCTGCGAATTTTCATTTTTTGATTCATAACAAATAATTCAATAATTAGCTAACAGTGCCTATGACAATTCTGTTAATCTTTTTTCAGCTCGCCTATAGCAAAAAAATTAATGCAGGCTGAGTATCTCTTCAATTGCCACTTGGCTACGACCTGTTCTTTTTGCGAGTGATAGCCTGTTGTCAGCAAGTTTATAAAGGTCAGTTGCAGTTATGTTCTCAATGAAGCTGGATGAAGCAAGCCCACAGGAAACATTGAATTTTACTCCAGTATTATCTCCGCCTAGTTTTATTTCCGCTGCACTGATATTTTCACGTATTCTTTCCACCACATTAAATGCTGTTCTTACAGCAGTTTCAGGGAGTAGCGCTGCAAATGTTCCGCCATCTATTCTTGCTATAATGTCGGTTTCGCGCAGTGATTTTTTTAGATTGTCAGTAACCCTTAATATGGCTTTATCACCAAAGAAAGAGCCAATCTCATGATTGAGCTGCGCTAACCCGTCAATATCTATCAGAACCATCGAAACTTCTGTTTTGTTGCGCTTTATCCGTTTTAATTCATATTCTACTTCATTAAAAAACACCTGTTTTGAAATAAGCCCAGTCAGGCTGTCCAGCGTTCCAGCCTTTTCAAAATTTGACAGCAGGTCATTTTCCATTTTTACTCTGTCAGTAATGTCCCTCAAGCTGCCAACGCTACCAATTACCCTGCCACTTTTCTCGTCAAGCCATGGTAGTGATACATCCGAAACCCAAATTTTCTGCCCCGATTTGGTGCTGATAAGATAGTCCGCTTGCCATTTTCCAACATCACCGTTTTTGCGTTTATACTCCAGCTCGTCAAAACTTGAAACAGTGCGTAAGCCATCAGTAACTAGTCTAGTTTCCAATATCAGCGAGCGGAAATTTATTTTTCTCATTTCCTGTGGTGTAAAACCTAATAGTTTTTCAACAGCAGAGCTAATGTAATCATATTTCATCGTGCGGTAGTCAAGGCGGTAGATCGTATCAGTTGAGTAGTTAGTTAAAAGCGCTATTTCCGCTTCAAGTTTTTTAATTTTCTGGCTGTAGGAATCAGCTTTTTTATTGCTGAAATATAAATTTTTTATGCAGGGGCTT
>DQGZ01000073.1 GCA_003531345.1 Alphaproteobacteria bacterium
AATAGCAGTTACCAATGTTGATGATGATTTTATTGAAAAGCTAAAAGTAAAATACACGAATTTTGAGGTATATATAACCTCTCCGCTGGATATTTCACGTTGTATAAATTTGAATTTTAAAACAGAGCTTACAGAAAATTCTACCGAAAAATTATATAATAAAATACCTGATAATTCAGCCAAGCAAATAATGCATAATAAGCAGAGTAAAATTGTGTTTACTACGGCTTGCGCATTTTTCCTGTGCTTCCTTTTTATTCCCTCATTCTTTGTATCTTTTGCATGGGTAATAAATTTCTTTTACACCAGCGCAGTAATTTCAAAGTTATATTTTCTGGCAACGGGATATTTTAATGAACTAAAAGAAAAAAAATGGGAGAAAATAGTTCAGCTTGAAAAGCCCCCAGTTTATTCATTATTAATACCATTATTCAGGGAAAATGAAAAAACCCTTAGAAGGCTTATATTATCTATTGCAAAACTAAATTACCCAAAGGAAAAACTGGACGTCAAACTGGTAGTAGAAGACGATGATATTGATACAATAAATAATATAATAAAATTAACTCCGCCAAATTATTTTGAGGTTATCAAGGTTCCTTTTTCTCACCCACGCACCAAACCAAAGGCCTGCAATTATGCAATCAATTTCTGCAAAGGTGATTATGTAACAATTTATGACGCTGAAGATGAACCAGATATAAATCAGTTAAATAAGGTTCTACAAATTTATAATGATGACAAAGAGAATAAAATTGGTGCAGTGCAGGCACGGCTAACCTATTATAATAAATATGAAAATTATATTACTAGCTGTTTTGCTATAGAGTATTACAGCTGGTTTGATATGATGCTCTATGGGCTGCATTATAATAATTTTCCAATACCACTTGGCGGTACTTCAAACCATTTCCGACTTAGCACATTGAAATCTCTTTACAACTGGGACCCCTATAACGTAACTGAAGACGCAGACCTTGGCGTGCGGATATATTTTAAGGGTTATAAAACTAAATTGATGGACAGCTACACTTATGAAGAGGCAACAATAGGTTTGGAACAGTGGTTAAAACAAAGGGTGCGCTGGATAAAAGGCTATATGCAAACCTTTATAGTTTATTCGCGCAATTTTATACCTACCATTAAAAAATTCGGCTTTAAGAAATATTGTGGGTTCTTTTATTTTGTGGGGGCGCCTGCTGTTGTTTTCCTTACAGCGCCTATATTGGCGGCTTATGGTTTATATCATTACTTTTCTTCCAATATTCTTTCTCAGCAGTTACAATTATTCAGCTTTATAAACTTGCTAAGTAGTTTTGTGTTTCATACTATTTTAGGAGTTTATATAGTTATAAAAAACAAATGGTATAAAATGTTTCCTTTTTCCCTGTTGTTTGGTTTTTACTGGTTACTCCATTGCATAGCTGCGCCAGCTGCCCTATTACAGCTAATATTAAAGCCACATCACTGGAATAAAACTGAGCATGGTAAGAGCAAGCTGGTTTAAAAAACTATTCTAAATTTTTTAGAAATATTAATATCAGTTAAACCAAAATTATTTCATATGACACAGAAAACAGCTCTGGTAGTTGATGATTCGCCAACCATGCGCCAGATGATAAAAGTTACGATGGATGCTATGGGCTTTGATTGCATGTCTGCACAGGACGGAGAGAAAGCTCTTACGATATTGGGTGAGCGTACAGTAGATATAATAGTAACTGATATAAATATGCCTAATATGGATGGTATTCAGCTTATAAAAGAGCTGCGTGCAAGCAACAATGCAAAATTCACACCAATATTAGTTATAACTACAGAAGGTGGTGATAATACCAAGCAGGCAGGTAAGGCAGCGGGTGCAAGCGGCTGGATAGTTAAACCTTTCAAGCCAGAGACTTTAGAGGCAGCGGTTACCAAGCTTTGTAAATTATAGTCTATCTAGCAAAGGTTAATAAAAACATATAATTAAATGAAGTCTTTCCTTGCAATTGGTTTGATGAGCGGAACTTCGATGGATGGCGTTGATGCAGCAATAATAAAAACCGATGGTCGTAAGATTATAGAGTTTGGCAATTACCTTACCATTCCATATCAGAAAGAATTCAGGCAACAGTTGAAAGAACTAGTTTTTAATCGTGGATTGGTAGACAAAATTTTTCTGGAAGATGTTGAGAGAGAATTGACCATAAAACATGCCGAAGCAGTTGATTCCGTCCTCAAAAAAGCTCCATACTCAAGAACAGAGGTGGATGTAGTAGGTTTTCACGGACATACTGTAGATCATAGACCTTTTGACAAATTTACATGGCAGATAGGTGATGGCAGGTTACTGGCGGAGCTAACACGAATAAATGTAGTGAATGATTTCAGGAGTAATGATGTAAAGAATGGCGGTCAGGGTGCACCGCTTATGCCAATATATCACAAAGCTATTGTAGAAGATAAATATTACCCGACTTGTATATTGAATATTGGCGGGGTTGCCAATATTACTTATATCGGTGAAAAGAACCTTATAGCCTTTGACACAGGAACAGGCAATGCCCTGATAGATGATATATTAAATGAACGAGTTGGAATTAATTTTGATGAAGGTGGAAAAATTGCAGGTAGCGGTGAAGTGATAAAGGAACTTTTGGATGAACTGATAAGTGATGATTATTTCAGAAAGCCGCCACCAAAATCACTCGACAGAAATCATTTCCGTTTAATATTTAAGAACTGGTTAAGCAAACAGGGGCAGGAGATAAAAACTGAAAATATAGTTTCAACACTTGCAGAATTCAGTGTTTTAGGGGTTATTAAATCAATGGATTATTTACCGAAGACCCCAAAAAACATTTTCGTTTGTGGCGGTGGTGTACATAATAAATATATCATGGAAAGGATACAGAAACTCAGCAATATTGAAACTAGGTCAATTGCAAAAATGCGTGAAAACCTGAACCCTAACGCAATTGAGGCGCAAGGCTTTGCTTTTATGGCAGTGAGGAATATATTAGCATTGCCAATATCATTTAAAAATACCACTGGAATTGAAAAAAAAATTATCTGTGGAAAAATGTTCAGAGCCTAAAAAATATTTGGAATTTTTGCCACAGGCTAAGTGAAATATCTCTTCTTTGGAATTCAAATTTCTTTGCTTCCATAATGTATAAATATTTGCTGTAGATTTTTTCCATAAGCAGGGCAGGGCGCATATTTTCCATCTCTTCATCTGGCAGATTATCAAAAGCAGCCTGATAATGGCTCTTTGCCATATTTGATAATTCGTAAAATATTGGCTTAAGATTTTGTTTTATTTTTACTAGGTTATTTTTTTTAAACTCAATCTCTAAATGATCTACCCCAAATTTATGGAATAACTCTAAAGGTATATAGATCCTGCCATTTATGAAGTCTTCCTCAAAATCTCTTAATATGTTTATATATTGAAAATATTTGCCCAGATTAGTTGCAAAATTTGTTATTTTTTCCTCGTTATTTTTGTTATATCCAAATATCTTAGCAGAAATTATTCCTACGCATGAAGCAACACGATAGCAATAAAGGTCAAGCTTTTCTATTGTTGGAAAGACCATTTCGTTGTTGAGATCCATTTTCTGCCCATTGATCATTTCAATTAAATAATCAGCAGAAATATCATGATTGTTTAAAAATATTCCCAGTTCCCTGCAATCACTATTATGTGGGTAAATATCAACATTCGTGGAGTATATACGCTCAATTTCTTCCAGCCAGAAACTTAACATATAGTGGCTTTTGTTTTTATCTGCGCAGTC
>DQGZ01000173.1:0-206 GCA_003531345.1 Alphaproteobacteria bacterium
CTATTGATGTTTGTAGCGAATCTACCCGAGCTAACTGCAAAATTGATGTCTGGCAAAGAAATTAAATTTACAATTAATGAAATAGAAACATAAATATGCTATAATGCCTCATAAACTTATCGGCATCTCTCGTAACTAAACCGTCATTGCGAGGAGTGTAACGACGAAGCAATCCATCCAGCGAGCAAGCCTCTCAAACCGATGGA
>DQGZ01000173.1:493-3658 GCA_003531345.1 Alphaproteobacteria bacterium
GAGCAAGCCTCTCAAACCGATGGATTGCCTCGCCCAAGCGCTCGCAATGACGATTTAATTACACATACTTACTTAAAAAAACTATGTTAAAAAAAATAAAATATTTACCGCTTTTATCGCTGCTATTGGCACTTGCTGCATATCTGCCCCCAGCATTTTCATACGCCCAGACGCCAACTGATGACTTTATCGTTCAGCTATGTGAGTTCAGGCGCATGTTCTGCGGCACTGGAGCAGTGGTTTTTATTACCATAACTGTTGTATTCGTGGGGATTTTAACATTAATGAACAAAATCAACTGGGGGTTTGTTCTGGTGATGCTTGCTGCATCTATTATTTTTGTAAATGCTGACAAGGTTGTATTTCTTATAACAAGTGAGAATGTGCAATGCAGCTGTTAGGTGTTCTTAAATTATTTGAAGAGTATGAAGTTTTTATTAAATAGCTTATTTATAATTATCCTTTCTTTTGCCCCGCTTGAGGTATTAGCATCTGGTGGTGGGCTGGGGGATATTGATGATGGTGATCTGACAAATACCGCTGACGACACAGAAACCACTTATGAAATGGTGTGTAATATAAGGAAAATGTTTTGCAGCGGAACGGCAGTAGCAATAATGTCTTTCGCTATATTTGCGGTTGGAATATTAATGTTTCAGGGCAAATTAAGATGGGGGTATGTAATGGTTCTGATGACTGGTATGGTGATTTTTATAGGCGCTAATCAACTAACTAAAATAATGATGGACGCACCTAATAATCTGCCCGTTGCCAGAGCTTGTGAATGTTAAAATTAATATTTTTTATGAATTTAAGATTTTTATATCTCTTTACCTCTTCCCTTTTACTGGCTTACCCAAGCCTTAGCTTTGCCACAGGAAGTAATGTAACACTTGAGGACAAACTGTGTGAGATCAGGCTGTTATTCTGCAACAGCACCGCAGTAGTAATAATCAGTATTTCTATAATATTTATTGGTTTTCTTATTTTTATGGGTAAACTTCACTGGACAACTGTTATAATTTTTGTAGCTGGTATGATAGTTTTTGTTCAGGCACATAATGTCTCAAAAAATATATCTGCCAACCCCAGCTTTCAAGTAAATGCAGCGTGCAGATGTCAGGGAACGCCTCCGTAATAACACTTCCCAACTGCGTTAATTATAGTTAATTAAAGTGAATATTGGAAAAACATGTTTGGATTTGGAAAAAAAAGACCAGAAAGCTATAAAGATGCAAAAAATATAATTTCTTCAATAAATGAAGAAGCTATACGCTCTGCGTGGGATATATATGTTAGGATTAAAAAAAACAACCATGAGAAATATGGTAGCTATGATGAAACTATATTCAACCAGCTCAAAAATTCCTACGAAGCACTAAAGAAAGTACTTGAAAAAGATGGTGATTTTCAGAAATTCACTGACAAGGAAAAGCACTTCCTGCTGGCACTGAGGGATGGTCATCTGGTTTATTCCGATATTATTCACGTTCTTATAGACAACCATGACAATGAAAAAGAAGCGGAATATCTTTATGAACAGCACCCACGGCTGCATAAAATCATACCTAAACAATATGATAATTCACGTCAGGTAATTGAGGTACTACTGGAGTATGTTAAGCAATTCCAGTGGCACTTGGAGCAATATTCAATGACACATTATGGCAAGATAGAAAAATCACTTGGCGAAGCCTATGATGATGAACAGGTCTATGTTTCCAGAGGTTAACCCCCCCTTATTTCAGTTGATGAAATTTTCAATAAAGCCGCCTCAATAAACTGTATTTTTTTTGTCTTACTTGCAATTGAGGCTAACTGCCTGTACCTACTACCCTCCCTGCTAATACATACAAAATCCACCTCTTTTATTAATTGCCGCCATTTATACCATTTATGCAGGCTCAAAAGATTATCCGCCCCAATTATAAAGCAAAACTCATATGTTTTGTATTTGGCTTTAAGCCTTCTAATTAAGCTTATGGTATAAAATTTATGGCTATTTTTAAAAAGCTTTTTTTCAATATCTGTAACCTTTATATAAGGGCTGCCTTCCGCTATATTTTCAGCCGAAATAAGCCTTTCTGCAAAGTTTAACTTATACTCATTTTTCATTGGACTCTGTGGTGAAACAACCCACCAAACTTGCTTCAAACTCAGCTTTTTATAAGCCACCTTAGATATATGCAAATGCCCCAAATGAGCTGGGTTAAATGACCCGCCCAGTATACCAATTTTTACTTTTTTCTGGCACATTAAGGAATTTCAAATATATTATAGGGGTGATAAACAAATAAATATTATAGTTTATGAGTACGAAATTTACAGATAAATTTGAGAAAAAAAGCATCCTTGATAAACTTAAGGATGAAAAAAAACAGCCTATAACAAAAGAAGGTGAAGCAGAATATGCTCAGAATGATGAAGAGCAGGATAGTGAAGAAGAAACAAAAGGCATTAGTGGTGGGTTTACAAAAAGAGATAAGAAAAATTTCATGGACCACCTTATTAGCACAAGGGGGGATTTATGCTACAAAGTAGTGGGGCGTGATATTACAGGTGAACTTGCCTGGTATTATGTGCTGGTGGATAAAGAAAAGAAAGACGCATTCCTAAAGCACAAGCCAGGTGACAGCTATAATATTGAAGATTACGGCAAAATCATAACCTCTGGCTATGGTGAAGAAGTTCCTGAAGATGTAAAGGAAATGCTGAAAGAAAAATATGGTTTTGATAATTTCTAATTTTGTTTAAATGCCATTAAGCCAAATAATTAAAGATAACCCAAAGCCTCGAAACTTAAAGAAGGCTATATTAGCTCATAGAGAGGAAATACTCTCAGAAATTTTGCAAACCACTAAATATTCCATTAATTTCAACTCAGAAGACTGCAAAACCAATGACTTCTCTGTTGGGTTTGGTGAACCTTTTTTTGGTTACGCAGCTCACAATGAAGAAGAAGCAATACAACTTATGTCAGAAAACAAACCTGTTGTTCTATTTTATCCTCAAGGAATTGATGAGAGCTCATATCAAATTACTCTAGATATAAAATGTTTTGTTGTTCCTTTACTTGATATATTTAGTGCCCACAACTCTTCCCTATCAGGTAATACATTTTTGTTTTTAGCTACTGATTATGCAAAGGCTAAAAAAGAAATGGTT
>DQGZ01000156.1 GCA_003531345.1 Alphaproteobacteria bacterium
TATGGCACTGCCAAATCATCAGGTGTTTTTAGGAATAGAAGGTAAATCTCAAAAAATCCTTGAAGAAAATTGCATTGAGAAGAGTTTTAAAAAAAACTCTATAATATACCTTCAGGAAGAGGAACAGGATGCTGTCTATATAATAAAGACCGGCTGGGTAAAGATTTTCAGGCAGACATTAGACGGCGAAGAAGCAATTACAGATATTTTAAATGATGGGAAATTTTTTGGTGAGGCGGCAGTGCTTGAAAATTCTCAACATTCTGAAAGTGCAGAGGCAATTGAAGATACTGCTTTGTATCAGATAAAATTATCATCATTTAAAAAAGTTCTGAGCGATGATAGGCTTTTTGGATTAAATATTTTAAGATATATTGCAAGAAAACAAGCTTCTAAAACTCTTGAAGTAGAGCATCTGACCATTCAAAATGCCAGTCAGAGGATAGGCTGTTTTTTAATGAAGTTATGTAAACCAGAAAATAAGCTCAATACAGTTCTTAACCTGCCTTATGATAAATCTTTAATAGCTTCAAGGTTAGGAATGAAGCCTGAAACTTTTTCCCGTGCGCTTAACACATTAAGGGTTGCCACAAAAATAGAAATTTCAGGTTCAAGGGTAACAATACCAGAGATAAATGATATAATTTCATACACATGCTCTGCGTGTTCTGAAACATACCCTTGCAAAGATTTATAGTAAAATTATTTCAGAGCATTTGACAACAGTGCCTAAGGTTAGATTATGTAACTTGACTATCATCAAACCATATAAGTGGCTTTTAGCTTATCATGCGCTAGCAATCAAATTAAATAAATATGCAATATAAAATAATAACTGCGGTTTTTTCAGGTAAAAAACAGGAGTTCTCTGTGTTGGATTTTACAAGAAAATTTTCTGAATTAAATTCAGGTGGCGCATCTAATGTTAAAGTGAGGGTGCTGTTCATTACTCCTGAAATAGAATCAGCTGCAAGGTATATGCTTTCAGGTGGTGCAACTATTTCTGTTTATGAACAATATTATAACGCCCTTCAGAAGGAGTATGAAGAAAAGGAGAAGAAAGCATTACTGCATTTCCAGTCATATGATAAAAATCAAAACTTTGAATGGAAGCAGGATTTTGGCCAGGTTGGAGAAGTGGTTTCGTATAGTGGTAAGTTCTCAGATATACTGATATTAAGTAAAGAAATCGAAAATTATGACATTGATTATATGGGCGCCATTGAATCAGCAATATTTGACTCTGGAAGACCTGTGATATTAGTTCCTGAAAATTATCAAGCGCCAGATAAAATAAGAAATATAACTTTTGGTTGGGACGGCAGTGTAAGAGCGGCAAGAGTAATTCGCTCTGCAATACCATTGATGCAGAAAGCTGAAAATATTAATGTAGTTACAATAGGCGAATCTGGAAAAGATATTATGTCAGCAAATGAGTTAGTGGAATATTTAAAATTGCATGGAATAAATGCAAAAAATGTAAATGTTGAAAGGGCAAAATACAGTATAGGTGAAACTTTACTCGAAAAAGCTGTTGAGTTGGGCTCTGACCTTATACTTACAGGCGCTTATACCCACAGCAAGATGCGCCAGATGGTTCTAGGCAGCGTTACAAAATATATGCTCAAAAATACCACAATACCCATTATGATGGAGCATTAGAAGCTAAAAAACCGCTTTAAATTCAACGCCTTAAAAAAATCTAGGATTTCTGCGGTTGACAAAGCCAGAAACTAGTTTATTTACATTAAAAATTACAAAATTTGAGGAATTTAAGATGAAACGTACATACCAACCTAGTAAATTAGTTCGCAAACGTAGGCACGGCTTCAGGGCTAGGATGGCTACTGTAGGCGGGCGTAACGTATTGGCAAGCAGAAGGGCAAAGGGCAGAAAGAAATTGTCCGCCTAAACTTTTTAATCAAAATCAAGGTCAGCTAGTTGCATATTTTGTGCCACGGTGTTGCTTTGGCTAAAATTGGAGGTCTTATGAGTAATGATTTTTACGATGATGAAGACTTAGAGCAGCAGGAAGAGCAGGTAAAGCCTGACAGAATGAAAAAAAGACGTGAATTTATAACCCTTTCCAAGAAGGGAAATAAAATAATCACTAAAGGTATGATATTGCAATTTGGTAAAAAGACTGCGAATGAAAATAGCTTAAGTGATGCAGAGAGTTTTTTACCTGACCAACCTAGAATAGGTTACACGGCATCCAAATCTGTTGGTAAGTCTGTATATAGAAATAGGGCTAGAAGGCGTATGCGTGAAGCAACAAGAGAGGTTTTCAAACAACACCCGCGTTTGTTCAAGAAAGATCACTCATATAATTTTATTGCCAGATACTCAACCATAGAAAGACCTTTTGAAAGTCTGGTAAAAGATATAAAATATGCCCTTCACAATGTTACGGAAAATAAATAGGTTTTTTGAGTATTTATTCTTAGCATTAATAAAGATATATAAAGTAATCTTGTCGCCGTTTTTACCCAAAGCTTGCAGGTTTATGCCTAGTTGTTCGGAATATGCTGCCGAAGCAATAAAAAAACATGGTTTTCTAAAAGGCGGCTTCTTGGCAATTAAGCGTTTATGCAGGTGTCATCCATGGGGTGGCTCAGGTTATGATGCTGTGCCATGAAAGTTTTTAGTTGTTAGTTTTTTGTTGTTGGTTATTAAGT
>DQGZ01000189.1:0-3265 GCA_003531345.1 Alphaproteobacteria bacterium
AAAACCTGAATATTTCGAGATATATTTCATCCAAGGTTTCCTGCAATTTTATATATTTATCGCAGATGGTAGTTGATAGCTCTTTTCAGAAGCTTGGCGTTGCGACCGCTCTTAAAGAGCATTTTTTTGAATATATGCGCGCAGAAAAATATGATATGGCATTTAGTGATATAACAGGCTTAAACATAATGATTGCACCCAAATTTGCGGTTGCTAACTTTATACCAGCAATTGTTAACTGTGAATATGGCAGTGAGTATAGAATATTCTATCTGGTTAATAAGCGAATAAAGCCATGGTTTGAAGATATGAAAAATGCCATTTCTGCCATTTCTGCCAGTAATTTTCTGGCTACATTAAATAGGCTTTAAGCCATGGCTTTTTAGTATCTTTTTTGATGTTTCAGAGCGCAGGAAGTCAATAAATCTCTGGGCGTCTTGGTTGCTTCCCGTGTTGCCAAGGTCAGCCACTATAACCGCCTGATATATTATTTTATCATTAAATAATTCTGGCATATCAACCACTACTTCCACGCTACTTTCTGACGCGGCATCAGAGGCATAAACTACTGCAAGGTTCTCTCCGTTAGATGCCAGATAAAGCGCTTCACGGCTATTGGCAACCGTGATAAGTGATTTTTTCATTTTTTCCCAAAGCCCCGCCTCTTCAAATATTTTTTGTGTAAGCTTTCCAGATTTTTCAGTTTGTATATCTGGAACTACCAGTAGCCTTTTTTCGCTGATGAATCGCAGCTTGTCTTTTGTGGTATCATATTTTGCAAGTTTTTTTATCATGTAATTACCCTTTGGCGCAACTATTACCAGCTTGTCAGAAGCTATCTGTGAAAATGAGTAAACATTTATAAGTCCCTTCTGCTGAAGGTCTTTCATTATAAAATTATCTTCCGTTATAAAAACATTAACAGGCAGCCCTTCCTCCACTTTTTCCTCCAGAGAGAGTGAGCTGTCAAAGCTTGAGCTTACAGATATGTTTTCCTTAATGCTGAATTCCTTTAATATCTGGTGAAGTACATTGGTAAGGCTGGTGGGCGCATAGACTATAAGCCCCCTGTCAAAAGCCTGTTTCCGCTTCGGTTTTGCCTTTGCGTCACTTGTAGTTAACGTGGCAGATAACACTCCAGTAAATATTAGCAATATAAGGATATTTAATGTTTTTTTGAGTTTCATTAACTTTTTGGTTTATCTTAACCCATTTTTGTGTTATATATGCCGCAAATTAAGTCTGAGACACGAACTGGAAGTAATTACGTTAACTGCTATAAACGTCGTTAGATCTTAACCTTAATTTTCTTTACGTATATTATCAACAATTAATTCGTATTTCTATATGGTTCTTAAGTTCAAGGAAGGAAGTAAAGTCGTTTATCCATCTCATGGTGTTGGCATAATTAATGGCATTGAAACAAATGAAGTAGTTGGAATGGTTATAAAAACCTATGTTATCCAGTTTGATAAGGAAAAAATGGTTCTAAGGATACCAGTAGGCAGGGCGGAAAAATCTGGCTTGCGCCCACTTTCTACTACTAGTGAACTTGATAAAGTTGGTAAAATCCTCTTGGAGCGTCCAAAAACATCACGTGGTATGTGGTCTCGCAGGGCGAAGGAATATGAATCTAAAATAAATTCTGGTAATATTGTTTTCGTTGCAGAAGTTGTGCGTGACCTGCATAAAAATGTTGACGACCCTGAGCGTTCATATTCAGAGCGCATTATATATGAAAACGCCTTGGAAAGGCTGGCGAGTGAAGTTTCAGCTATCAAGAAAATTGATATTGAAGGTGCACAGAATTATCTGGTGAATAATCTTAACACTAAAAACCCTTATTTTGTAAGGAAGGCAGCTTTGGCAGCGGCTAAAAAAGCTGAAGAAGATGCTCTAGAGGCAGGAGAGAGTGATGAATATGAGGATGATGAGGCAATGGCAGCATAAGCTTCATTAGACTTCTTTCATAAAGCTCTGCAAAGTAATTTAAGGCAGTAGATCAATCGTCTGTCGTCATTTAGATGAGGTGGTGGGCTAGGTAACAGGTTGAAAGATATGCAAAATAATTTGCGACAATTTCAATTACGAAAGTAAGTCTAATGTTTTATTTCTTCATGTCGCTGAGCTCAGGCGGCATGTAGTTCTCATCATGTTTTGTTACCAGTGTTGTAGCTTTAAAGTAAACAGCGTCTTCTTCAATCCCTTCAAAGAAGCCCTCAGCTACAACCCCTTGTCCTTCCCTGAACATTGGCGGTAAAAGCCCTTTGTAGCTCACATATGCTTCATGCTTCTGGTCACTTAGTGTAAAGGTGTAAACTCCATCTTTCTCACTTTTTACGGAGTTTTTTTCGATCATTCCACCGATCCTGATGCGCTTTTGGAAAACCTCCAAAGCCTTTTTAGGAGCCGTATCATTAAGCTCAATTATTTGTGTTGGTGAGTAAAAATATATCAGGTTATCTTCAAAGCTTTTCAGCAGAAATGTAGTTCCCAGTGAAACGCATATAAAAACCCCAATAAAGATAACCAGCCTTTTGTGCTTTTGTTTCATAGTGTCTGTTATTTTTCCATGTTCTTCTGAGATTTGATGTAGTTTATAATTGTTAAAACTGCAAAAACAAAAAGCATTAAGCCACTTATTCCATACGCCAAAAATATATAATTCATAGAATCTACCACGCTAATATTTAAAAATTTCTACTAATAGTGTTGCTCATTTTAAAGCAAAATTATACTGGCTGCAATGCTATAATCTTTAGGTTCGTGGTGACGTATAATTTTTAATTGGCTAGGAGCCTTTGTGAATTTTAAAGTCCACAGCATAGGTTTAAGCCTGATAGGTTTGTTTTTCTTCAAATTCGCCTATGCGGCGATGTTTTTTCCTTCACAGGTTTTTCCTTCTATTTCTATCCCTAATTTCTCTAGTAATTTAAGGTCTTCATCAAGGTTAGGGTTTGATGTGGTGAGTAATTTATCACCATAGAAAATTGAATTCGCCCCCGCAAGGTAGCATAAAGCCTGTGTCTGCTCATTCATCTGCTCTCTACCTGCTGATAAGCGTATGTAAGATGCGGGCATCATAATGCGTGCTACTGCAATGGTTTTAATGAAGTCTATTGGGTCAAGGTCTTGGTTGTTATCAAAAGGTGTGCCTTTTATTTTTACCAGCATATTAATAGGAACTGACTCTGGGTGTTCCTTCAAATTAGCTAGTGTTATAAGCATACTTGCTCTGTCGCCCTCACCTTCGCCCATGCCCAAA
>DQGZ01000189.1:3609-3899 GCA_003531345.1 Alphaproteobacteria bacterium
AGCCTGTCTTCAAAGGTTCTGGTGGTGATTATATTTTTATAAAATTCCTCACTAGTATCAATATTATGGTTATAATAATCCAGCCCTGCTTTTGAAAGAGTGGTCGCCTGATTTTCCGTAAGCATGCCCAAAGTCATGCAGGTTTCAAGCCCCATTGATTTCACTTCAGAAATTATTTCCACCAGTTCTGGCATGTCGCGCTCTTTCGGGCTACGCCATGCAGCGCCCATACAAAAGCGGGTTGCGCCCATGGTTAAGGCTTTTTTAGCAGTTTCCAGCACTTTTTCTTT
>DQGZ01000114.1 GCA_003531345.1 Alphaproteobacteria bacterium
CGCAGATGCTTCTATTAATTTGGGTGCAAATACTGGTATATCATCAGGTGCAACCATTACATTTACTAATGGTACAACATCTTTTGATGTTGTAACTGCAAGCGATATTATAATTGATGATAGTCAGGCAAACGCAACAACATTCGCTACTAATTTAGGGTTAGCAGTTGCTGATCAGTCAATTTACCAATCCAGAAAGATAAGTAACTTCACGGACGCAAATGTTAAATCACCGCTTACTGGTTTAACTGGTGATGACATAAGGTTTATTTCAAATTCTTATGGAACTACAGGTTCTTTTGGTAAAATAGAAAAATTCAATGCCGAGTATTCAACGGGGGCAAATGGTATAATATCAGTTGAAATTGGTGGTGAAGTATTTAAGGCAACTGGTCTTTCAGACACTCTTGATTCAGCTGTAACTCTCCAAAGCACTACAACTGATAAAAAACTGCAAATAAATTTTACAGGTTTAAGCGTTGATTTCTCCACTGAGGAAGCGGCAGCTTCAGTAGAAAGATCTTTGGAATATGCGTTTGGTACAAGGCAGTTGATAGATGTTTCTATTGCTTCAGGCGATTCATTGAATGATATAGTTTTTGCAATAAATCAGAAAACCTCAAATAGTGGTTTGAGTGCAGCCGTTGTTAAAGTTTCGGAGTTTGATTATCGCGTAAGCCTAAAGGCGGTTAATGAGGGAACAGAGAATAAATATGAGCTTTTTGATGCTTCCAGTGTTCTGACGAACTCCAGCATTGCCACTATAAATGAAGCGGAAGATGCAATTTTTAAGGTAGATGGGGTAGAGATAAAAAGATCAACTAATACAGTTACAGATGCCTTATCAAGCATGACCTTCAAATTATTACAGGTAACACCTAATTATGGTGAGGTTAGTGCAGAATTTATTAATGTTTCAGTAACAAATGACGTTGCTTCGGTGGCAACCACCATAGGTGACTTTGTAAACGCATATAATGATTTAAAATTATTTATATCACAGCAAAACGAAAGAGACCCCGAAACTCTTCAGTTTGTTGAAACTGCAATTTTAGGAAGTGACACAGTTTTAAAAACATTCGCAGACAGGCTCCTCAGTGAAATAAATAATATAGTTTCTACTGGTAATTCAGACTATGATTCACTTGTAGATTCTGGGTTGGTAATTGAAGATTTTGAAGGAACGGCAGATACAATAGCTACAACCAATATATTAAAGTTTGATGAGACAACTCTAACGGATATAATAACCGCTAACTTTGATAAAATACGCAAAATATTTGAGCTTAACATAACCACTGACTCAAATAATATTGCCCTATATAATTCAAGTAATGCAGCAACATTAAATGATTTCCAACTTGATATTGACCTCAGCCGAGAAGAGGGGGAGCAGATAAGATTGCTGGACTCAGAAGGGGAGCCTGTAACATCTGGCGGAAATCAGGTATATCTAACTTATGCTGATGGTAAAATTACAGGTAAAACTGGCACTGTAGTTGAGGGGCTGGAGTTTCTTTATTCTGGCAGCAGTGCTGAGGTCATTTCAATAAGTATTGTGCAGGGTATAGCTGATAGAATATATAATCTGGCTAATGAATATACTAAAAGTGATGGTGTAATAAAAAATACTCTTAGCTCACTAGCGGATACAAATACTGACTATAAAACTAAAAAAGCTGATCTTGAAAGCAAGTTAACTGACTATGTAGACAGTTTAAGGGCAAAATATTCAGCACTTGAAGCCGCTATTCAAAGTGTAAATTCAATACTTTTATTACTTGATGCTCAAAATGCCGTTAACACAGCGAGGAACTAGTTATTTATATGAACGCACTATACAAAAAAGCATATCTTAATTCAACAGTTACCGCAGATGGAATAGAGCAGGTAGTAATGCTATATGATAAGGCCGTTGCCTGTATTCAGCAGGCAATTGAGGCGATAAATAAAAAAGATATTGAAACAAGATATAACAAACTTGAAAGAGCTTTCAAAATAGTTTCTGGGTTAAGGGATGCGCTAGATTTTTCAAAGGGAGAAGATGTTTCCGGAACTTTAGCAGAGTGGTATGATGGGCTTGCATTGCGCATAATATCAATAAATAAAAGCGAAAGCCTTGATATGTGTGAGTTATGTATAAAAAACCTCAAGGAAATGCGTGAATCATGGAAAGAGGTGGAGGAGATAGCAAAGTCAGAAAAATCTTCAGGCCTAGATAATAAGCCTTTATTTATACCAGCAGCCCATAATGGCGGAAATTCACCAGTTGTAAGTATTAATCTGGATATTTGAATAAGCATTTGAAAATTCAAAAAATTTTGGTAGGTTGCACATTCGTTGTTTCAATTTATTGTAAATGAAAAATTTCTTAGTTGCTATATCTCTGGACGTTCCAGCCTCCCCTATAATTGGCTTTGATACTAAACAATATCAGCAAAAAAACCTGCGTGGGCATGGTTTCGCTTGGTATCCTGTAGATGCAAAGGCAGCGCTTATATCAAAAGACCCTCAATCTTTTGAGGAGTCAGGAAGACCCAAAACAATAGATGACTGGAAGAGATTTCGCTCATCTACCTTTTTCATAAACCTTCATGGCGCCTCAGAAGATGCCGTAATAGAAGAAACACAGCCGTTTTCAAAGCCGATTGGTGGCAGAGAGTGGATATTCATGATGCAGGGTGCACTGGATATAAATGAAATAAGGAATATATTAAAAAAACAAAGCCATTTCTATGAGCCAACAGGGCTTAGTGAAGCAGAAGCGGCTTTCTGCATGATATTAAATCGTGTACAGAATAGGGATTCCAAAAAACTAAGTGATATTGGCTGGAATAGAATACATAAATGGTTCAATGAATTGAATAGTTTTGGTTCGGCAAATTTTTTTATTTCTGATGGTATAACAACCGCAGGTTATAGAGGGTTAGGTAGTGAGAAAATATTTTATGCACGGCGAACCCCACCATTTTCTACAACAATTATAAGTGACCAAGACAGAATTTTCTCTGCGGATTTCTGCAACTCCCTTGATGAGTTGCGCACTCAGTTCATTTTCTCTTCATCCCCTCTTTCTGCTGATGATGTATGGAGTGAGCTAAATGATGGGCAGATGGTAGTTGCAAAAAGGGGCAGCAAGATATGGGACAGTGAACAAGATATAAAAAATACTTCAAACCCCAATCAGATAAATTTGCTGCGTAGTAATTCAAACCAGAATAGCGCAAAAGTTTTTCAGCATAATGACCGTACAAAAATAATCCTCAACCCACAGGAGTTTCAGTCAAGTGCTGAACTGGCACC
>DQGZ01000028.1:0-383 GCA_003531345.1 Alphaproteobacteria bacterium
AGCAGAAGGTTCATCTAGAGAAACAGGGGGAGATTTTTTAAGATTTCTTAATATTGCTTATGGCTCACTGTGCGAGCTTGAAACTCAAATAATTATCTCTAAAAATTGTGGTTATATTAAAGAAAGTGATTACAAGGTGATAATGAATAAATCTTTAGAGATTAGTAAAATGATTAGTTCATATTCAAAAAAAATTAAAAATACTAATGTCTAACATCTCACATCTTCCATCTAACATCTTACTAACAATAGATATAGGCAATACCAATATGGTGTTTGGGTTTTGGAATGGTGATAAACTAACATCAACCCATAGGCTTGAAACGCGCCATAATAGAAGTAGTGATGAATATTTTGTGTTCATTTCTCCTTTTCTGAATAAC
>DQGZ01000028.1:619-1054 GCA_003531345.1 Alphaproteobacteria bacterium
AAATATAACTCCCAAAAATATTCAGAAAATAATTGTTTCATCGGTTGTACCGCAAGTAAAATATGAATTTACGAAATTTTGTAAGGAATATCTCAATAAAAAACCCGTTTTCATTTCAGATATAAAAGACAAGTTGAAACTTAAAATAAGAATAGAAAAACCAGAAGAACTCGGCGCAGACAGAATAGTTAACAGCTTGGCAGCACAGCATATTTACAAGCGCACGCCTTTAGTTATAATTGACCTTGGAACAGCAACAACCTTTGATGTAGTTGATAAGAATGGCGGTTATATTGGCGGCATTATAGCGCCAGGGATAAATCTTTCACTTGATGCGTTACAAAAAGCTGCTGCCAAATTGCCAAAAATAACTGTAACAAAGACCAAAAATATAATCGGAAAAAATACCGTTACAGCAATGCAAAGCGGAATTTA
>DQGZ01000028.1:1270-3389 GCA_003531345.1 Alphaproteobacteria bacterium
TGCTCTTCCGATCTACAGCAATGCAAAGCGGAATTTATAATGGCTATGCTAGTATGCTTGAAGGGGTTATAAATAAAATATCAATTGAACTTGGTAAAAAACCTTTTGTTATAGCAACTGGCGGTTTGAGCAGCTTATTTGCTGATGTTAAGATAATAAATGAGTTAGACGAAGACCTGACCTTAAAAGGTCTAAAGATAATAGCGCACCTGCTGTAGTATGCTGTAGTATAGTTTATATTTATTGCGGTATAGGCATTTGATCCTGTGAAAGTGCAAGGTAAGCAAGCATTGCTATAATAACCACCCCAGAGATAATTATTGCATAAAAGCGGTACGCCTTTGCCTTTTCTGCAAATTCATCATAAACTTTTACATCAGTTTTTTTAACGGTTCTAAAGTACCATATCAGGTAAATAGTCAACGGAACTAATGCAGGCCAGAGTTGTAAAAGTACTTTCAACATAAATATAGTTCTTAGTTGTCAGTTCAGAGCTCTTAGTTTTTTGCTTTACTTCACTCCTTCTGTTGGAGTTTTTTGGTGATATTGTAAAATCGCACGCCAGAACTCAGAACTGACAACTAAGAACTACTTATGCCTTTTGCCCTTTGGTTTTGATGAAGGAATATAACACGCCGCCACCAAGCAATAATACTGTTACAGTCAAAGAAACCCACTCAGGTAAGTGACCAATAATTGGTGCAGCAAATAACTTGCCACCAATAAATATAAGCACTATTGCCAGTGAATATTTTAAATATTTAAACCTATGGATCATTGCATCAAGCGCAAAATATAAATTACGCAAACCTAAAATTGCAAATATATTGCTAGTGTAAACAATGAAAGGATCTTTGGTTATTGAAAAAATTGCAGGTACGGAATCAACAGCAAAAATAATATCCGCAAATTCTATTAATATAAGCGCAATACCTGCTGGTGTTAAGAACCATTTTAATTTTCCAGTTGTCGTGTCGGGAAGCTTTACAATAAATTTTTCACCATGATGGTGGTCAGATACTGGAAGCTTACTTTTTAACCACATTAAGAATTTATTATCCTCAACCTTCATTTCCTCCTGACCAACCATAACCAGCATTTTAATTCCAGTAAACACTAGGAAGGCTGCAAAGAAATAAAGTACCCATTCAAACTCTTCAATAACGGCGGAGCCAGCAGCAATCATAATGCCGCGGAAAACCACTGCGCCAAATATACCCCAGAATAACAACCTGTGCTGATATTTCCGTGGGATAGCAAAATATGCCATTATAAGTGAGATGGCAAAGATATTGTCCATCGCCAAGGTGAACTCCACTAGGTAGCCAGTAATATATTGCTTACCAGAAATTGCGCCAAGCTCAAACCACACCCATGCGCCATAACCAAGAGCCACCGCCATGTAGATTAGGGTCATTATAATTGACTCTCTAAAACCTATTTCTCTATTTTTTTTGTGAAGTACGCCTTGATCAATTATCCATAGGGTTAAAACAATTCCGAAGAATAATCCCCACATCCATAAAGGTTTTTCCATTTTAATACAAAATATATTTCGCCTTAGATAAGCTAAGTATAGGCTTGTTGCAAGCTGTTATTTCTGTTTTTCAATGTAATCAAGAAATCTTTGCAGCATAAAGGTTGCTGCAACTTTATCCACCTTTTGTAACCGCCTTCTGAAATTGAGATTCTGCTCCACCATTGCTTCTTTTGCCATTATTGAGGTGAAGCGTTCATCATAGAATACAATATTTATATCCCTTAGTTTTGTAAGGTTCATTCCAAACTGTCTGGATGATTGCTGCATTTTGCTTACAACATTATCAAGATATATCGGGTTGCCAATTACTATCAACTCTATCTTTTCATCATCCACCATTTGAAATATCTCTTTAGCAACATTGGTGAATTTAGTGTTTCTTACAAGTTTATAAGGGCTTGCTATCATCCATGACCTGTCTGAAATTGCCACACCAATTTTTTTTGTACCATAATCTATTCCTAAAACAGCGTTTTGCTTTATTAATTTTTGTGGTATGTTTTTATAATCAAGTAGCGGCATTATCGGAAGTAATGAAGGTAATAAAAGTAATTAAGGTAATGAATGTTTTATCCTCAA
>DQGZ01000174.1 GCA_003531345.1 Alphaproteobacteria bacterium
TTTTACTTTAAGCACACTTGCAAAATGTAGATTTCTTCCAAAAAGAAAATCAAGAAATTTACCATAAAAGAAAAACCTGTCTCTGTAGAAAATTTCTTCTAGACCGACTTCTGTTAAAATTGCTTTCCATTCTTTTCGTGTTTTAAAATTAAATGGTGTATAAACGCCAAAAGGAACGTTACCAGGCCAGTCAATTAGCGCAAGGGTACACCAGTCCAGCTTTGAACTATATTGGTGGTCAAATAAGATTATCTTATCTTTGGTTACACGTTTTGCTTCTTCAAGTATAGGAATATAGTCATCAGTATGGTGCAATACGGTTATCAGCATTGAACAATCAAATTGTTTATCTTCAAATGGCAGTTTTTTTCCATCGTACTGAACTATTTTTATAGCTTCACTATTACCAGCAATAACATCAACACCAGTTATTTTTAAATCAGGGAATTTTTCTTTCAAGACCCTTGATATATTTCCATTTCCGCAACCAATATCAAGAACAGAGCCATTTGCTGGCATTAGTGGAGTTAATATTTCTATAAGTTTTTTTATTCTATGATTTCTGAGAAGCAAATCATAAGACTTCTTTAATAAAATTTTCATTTTATGGTTTTGAGGATTAGGAATTGTTATATCAACTTATCTTCAATTCAACTTCTTTTTGATTTTTCCGAGAATTGTATAGATATTATCCTCTGACCTTGAATGCAGAGGCTGCTCTTCAGCGGAGCCAGTAATAAACACATCTGTTTTTTTATTAAACTCTTTTTCATATGCAAGCTGTGCTCGCAATGTTCTACCACTTGGAACTAATGACTGAGAAAAATTAGCAGTTGATACATCTCCAGTTAAAGGGTTAACAGCAAGAGAAACGCCATTAATAGAGCCATCAATAACCCGTAAAGGCTGGCTTAATGAAAGGGTTAGGGAGTCATCTCCAAATATTTCTTTTTTAGTTAACGCTAAAGTATAAGAATCGGTTATAATATCACTTGAACCAGTGAAAGTTGATGTTGGAGCAGTATCTATGGAGGTTGAGCCAATATATCCACTGGCAAACAAGCTCCACTTACTGTTAAAATTATAATTTATATCTAGCCCACTAAATAATGTTTGCGTATTATCTGTTAGGTCAATAAGCCCCCTTGATTTTGTTCCGAACAATGTATCATACTCCATCATCATACCATTTTTAAAATTAAGCGATAAATCATCAATAGGTTTATAGTTAAATTCAAGAATAGATGAAGCAAAGCCGATAGAATTGTCATAAGTTGTTAGTAACTGGTTTTCAGTATTAGAGTTTGAAGAATATAAGCCAGTTACTTTTGAACTAAAATTCTTGTTAAAATCAAACCCAAGCTCGGTAGCAAAGGCGTTTGTATCTTTTGCGAATTGCAAATAAGGAATTTCAAAATCAACATTTGATATAAAGTTGTTTGGGTTGAAATTAGTATCTTCATTTTCAAACATTCTATGAATTTCATTAGTAAAACCTAGAGAGAGATTCGCTTTAGTTTTACTATTTGCATTGAATTTATAGTCAGCAAAGAAAGTGGTTTCCCCTGTTTCTATTGCTATTTCGTTCATTGCAAGTGCATTATATCTTAATGAAAAATTATCATTAATTTTGCTTGTAACTAATGCAATTTCATTTGTATCTACCTCACCTACCCTATTAGATACTTCAGTTATAGGTGTATTAGTTTTTGGGTTATTAGCAGAAAAGCTAACACCAAAATCTCTGCCATAAGTGTCAATGATTGTTATACCAAAAGATTGATTTAAAGAATCTCCCATCGGGCTATTTTGAGGGTTATTTATTTCATTATCATAACTACTGAAGGTGGATAATGTTCCTTGTGATGTAGTGGAGAAAGTGGTTTGAGCATTTGGATCCATCGCCCTTTCCATATTTATAAGCCCCCAACCATAAACATTATCAACGCCTGCGGCACCTAAATCAGTTGCGGTTCGCCTTAAAATGTCTGCTGTTTGAACTGCGGTTAGGAAAGACCAAGCGTTTCTTAACACTAATGCCGCCCCAGCTAAATTGGGTGCAGAAAATGAGGTTCCATTATCTTGTGAGCCACCGCTTACCCCTGAAACTGTTGCAACGCACCAATCCTTTGCCTCTCCACACCAATTACTATAAGAGGCAATTTGACCACTTGAAGTAACAGCAATGCTTGCCAACATAGACCCGCCTAAATCTTTTGCATATCTAGCAGGTTGAGCAGGATTTCTACCGTCAATCATGCGTCCTGGATAATAAGGATCAGGTTGTCCATGCTTATTACCATCATTTCCTGCAGAAACTATCATTAATAGATCAGCATTTTTCATACTGAAGAATTGTGATGTTGGGTAATAACTCTGACCTATATGAGCTGTTCCCCCATAACTCATATTAATTACACCGATAGACCCAGCATTTTGAATTGCATAATTATATGCTGAATTTATAGAAGAGTTAATCAAGTTACCATTACCATCACTTACATCATATAACCTAACTTTTGCTTCGGGTGCAGAGCCGTGAGAGGGGCCATAAACACCACCATAAACTGATATTCCACCTTTGCTATTTCCCCTAGTGGCCGCCGACCAGTTGGTAGTTTGTTCTCCGTGATAACTGCTAGTAACTGGACTTCTTATCTGCCCATCTGCTCCAGAACCAATTGCACTTCCAGAAACGGCAGATTGTCCAAAGCCAACAAACTCAATTATTCGGCTTTTATCAACATCAACATTAACATTAGCCGCCAGATTTGGAAAATCATCAATTACCAACAACTCGTGAACGCCATTTCCTAACTGTCCTCTAGCATAAGCATATTCCATTTTTATAGCGCCATTAGCGTTTGGTCCAAACCTGTTAAATTCTGAAGTAATAAAGCTAGATGGCGGCGTGTTTGGGTTAATTGCTATGGGTGATCTTCCATAAACTATACTTCCACTAGAGCTACTTGAGCTAGAAGAGCTAGAGCTACTAGAAGATGATGAAGATGAGGAGCTACTAGAGCTAGAGGAGCTTGATGATGTGCTACTAGAAGATGATGAAGACGATGAAGAGGTACTTCCAGATGAACTAGAGCTACTAGAGTAATATTCATTAACACAGGAAGCATCTGGAAGTATCATTCCAGTATTTCCAGTTAAGCAAGTTCCTTGATAGCACACAAAGCGATAATTTGGGTTGTAGCACGGACAATTAGGTGTGCAGGTTGAACCAGAACCACTAGAGCTACTTGATGAACTAGAAGAACTGGAGCTACTAGAAGATGATGAAGATGAGGAGCTACTAGAGCTAGAAGATGTGCTACTTCCAGATGAAGAGGAACTACTACTTGATGAGCCACTAGAGCTAGAAGAGCTACTAGAAGATGACGAAGAGGAAGAACTGCTTGAGCTTGAAGAACTTTGTGCTTCACATCTGTTCGTTGTTAGGTTACAAGTCAGCCCTAAACTTCCACTACACATTGTAATATTGGTACAGAAATTTCCGGGCTGTGGATTAACAACACAATACCCAGTAATTACAATAGAATTTGGCAAATCACCATAACACCATAATCCTGGTTGGCATTGAGAGGTGGTTGTACAACTACTACCTACTGGCAAACTTCCCGTTCCACCACTACTGCCAGAAGATGTACTGCTCCCCCCAGATGAAGAAGATGAACCGCTAGAAGATCCTGTATTAGTGCCAGAGCAAACCCAAGAATATGGTCTAGATTGGCAATAATTATTGCAGAAGAAAGAGCTGTAGTAAGAACCCGAACTATCACAAAAATCTATCTGAGATATTCTGCAATATAGAGAATTAGGATAATACTGACACATTATACAAGATGGGTTAGCGCCAGTACAAGTTGATGCAAAAGTATTATAAGCGTCGGCGGTTTTTTGTTGGTTTAATGAAGAAGTTTCCAAGTCATTTATTGCCGCATACGCCATACTAGGCGTTATATCACACGGAGTTTCAGATCCTCTAGGATAAGAACCGTTAGAGCAAGTTTCACACCAATAATCATCAAACAGAGGGTTTCCTTGCCCAGCGATAGATGGCTCACAAACAGCATATTCATAATAACTAGGTAGAACAGGAGAATCAACATTAGTTGAAGCAATAGAACCACCACCGCCGCCGCCTAAAGCAGCAGCAACACCAGCACCAGCAACTGCCACGCCGCCGAGTACCCAACTTGCTGTTGAACCCCAAAAACTCTCTTCCTTCTGGTTCTCAAGCTTTATCCTGTCATCATTATTATTAAAGCTATATCTTGTATCATTAAACCGCCCCTGATTTATTGCCTCCCTGTTTTGCACCAGCCAAGTTAACTCCCTTATCAAAACAGGTTTATTCTTTGTATAGCCAAGCTGCGTAAGCATTTGCAGGTTTAATTTAGAAACATCTATTCCTAGTAATGTCTGAACAAAATATGGTGTTTGTGAAGGGCTATAAATTATATATTCACTTGCCATCATTATTCTTTGTGCAAACTGACCTATGTCATTTGCTGCCCCTCTAGTTGGTCCGAAAGATGCTTGCTGCGAAACTTGCTGTTGTTGAACTTGTTGCTGAACTGGGTATTGTTGCTGTGGTTGATATACTTGTTGTTGTAACGGCTGCTGATAAACACTTTGAGGATAGCCATATGAAGTAGATGGCGTTGCCGAATTATACTGCCCACTTAAGCTTCTTGGCTGCTGCGGCTGATAATAATCACTATAGCCATTTGCGGATAAAGCCTTTGTAGAAAAAGATAACAGACATAAAAAAAACAAAGCCAAATATAGGCTAACACCAAGAAAATTACTCTTAATTTCCCCCGCTAAATTCATGATTATTTAATAAAAATTAATATTTAGTTAAAATTTTAACAAAAAATCCTTGTTTCGTCAATTGAATTATTAACTTTTTGTTAATTTACTGAATTTTATCTATTTTCTACGTTAAACCTTTCTGGAATAGGCGCTTCTATAGTTTTTGGTATTATTTTCTCACATTTTCCAACACGATATGAATGTAAGTGCATAGTTTTACCTAAACCTTCAATAAATGCCTTGGTTCCGCCATATTTTCCATCACCTAATATAGGGTGTTCAATCGCTGCAAAATGCACCCTTATCTGGTGCTTTCTACCTGTTTGCGGGTAAATTTCAACTAAGCTTGCCGTTTTTCCAAAATGTTCAAGTACTTTATAATCAGTTATGGCTTTTTTTCCATCTGCCTCATCAATCACCATTTTTTCAATATCACCATTAACTACTTTACCTATTTTCACATCAATTGAGCCCTCCATCGGTAAAACTTTACCTACAACAATTGCCAAATAAGTTTTTTCTATTTTCCGATTTTTGAACTTAACACCTAGTTTCTGAGCTGTTTGCCTGTTCTTTGCTATAAGCAAAACCCCACTAGTATCTTTATCAAGCCTGTGCACTATGAAATATTGTTTGCCGCTGTGTTTTGCTATCTTCTGCAATATGCCATCAATGCTGACCTTAACCTTGTTTCCACCCTGCGTTGCAATGCCCTGTTCTTTATCAATGGCTATTATATTTTCATCCTCATATATAATTCGTGAGTGAAAATGGCGCTCTGCGTCTTGTTTGGTGATTTCATAAACATATTTTTCTTTATGTTCATTACCGAGCTGTCTTTCTTCTTTTATTTCAGGCATCAGAATTTCATCACCTGTTTGAAGCACTGTGTCTTTAGTGGCTTTTACTTTATTAACCTTAATTAGTTTTTTGCGGAAAAATTTATTGGCGAGCGCAAATGGCACGTCATTTTTCTTCAGCCATTTTTGCAGGGTTAAGCCAGAATCGAAAGATGTAACTGTAATAGTTTTCATTTATTTAAATATTATATATCCTGTATAAACCGCTAATAAACTAACCATTACAGATAACAATATATAAAAAGCCGCTTGCAGCACCTGCCCGTTATTTATAAAATGAAGAACGTCCAGTGAAAATGTAGAAAAAGTGGTAAACCCCCCTAAAAAGCCAATAACAGCTAATATATAAATATTGCTGTTTGAAATATCAGCTTGGTTCTTAATAAAAAAAGAAAATATACAGCCAATAATAAAACTGCCCAATATATTTACAAACAGGGTTGAATTAATAAAGCCAAATATATGTGGTGGAATGGTTTTAGAAAATATATATCTTATAACTGATCCTACACCACCACCAACAAAAACCAGTAAAAATTTTAAAATCATGAGCAAAGAAACCGTAGATATTATATTCAATATAACTGGTATTATCGGTACAGCAATACTTATACTTGCTTATCTGCTGTTGCAGGCAAAAAAAATAAAATCAGATGAGATTATATATCCACTGCTCAATCTTATTGGTGCGGTATTGCTTTTAATATCGCTTTTCCGTTTCTGGAATCTGGCTTCCGTTATCATAGAATTATTCTGGATAGCGATCAGTATTTATGGAATATGGAAAGTGAAGTCTAGAACAGAAAATTAGAAACTCCAGAACTTCAGAATATAGGTAAGCCAAAAAAATTCTTGAGTTCCAAAGTTCATTTACTGCGCCTCAAACTCTGCTAGTCTTTTTTCCTGATCATCATGTATCAATGCATTTATTATTTCATCTATTTGCCCGTCACCCACAATTTTAGGGATGTTAAAAACGCTTAAACCTATCCTGTGGTCTGTTACCCTGTCCTGCGGATAGTTATAGGTTCTTATTTTTTCTGACCTGTCACCGCTACCAACTTGGCTTTTGCGGTTTGCGGCTCTTTCATCTGCAAGCCTTTGGCGCTCTGCCTCATATATGCGTGATTTTAAAATCTTCATCGCTTTCTGGCGGTTTTTTATTTGGGATTTTTCATCCTGCATTGAAACTACAACATTTGTCGGAATGTGGGTTATACGCACCGCACTTTCAGTTTTGTTAACGTGTTGCCCGCCTGCACCCTGCGCACGAAAAACATCAATACGCAAATCCTTTTCATTTATCTCAACGTCAACATCTTCTGCTTCTGGCAGAACCGCAACTGTCGCAGCTGATGTGTGTATGCGCCCTTGTGTTTCAGTATCAGGCACACGTTGAACACGATGAGCGCCAGATTCAAATTTCAATTTTTCAAAAACATTATTACCTTCAACGGAAGCTATAATTTCCTTATACCCACCCATATCACTTTCTGAGGCTTCCATTACTTCGAGCTTCCAGCCGTTTCTCTGTGCAAACCTTGAATACATACCAAATAGGTCACCTGCGAAAATACCCGCTTCATCACCACCTGTACCTGCTCTTATCTCCAATATAACGTTCTTGCTATCCGCCTCATCTTTAGGTAACAATAACAACCTTATTTGCTTTTCTAATTCTGGTAATTTCGTTTCGGCAGTTTTCAACTCCTCCTCTGCCATTTCTCTAAGTTCTACATCTTGACGCATTTCCTGCAATTCAGGTATGGACGCCTGTAGTTTTTTAAATTCCTCAATATCCTGCACCAACGATGTCATAGCAGCATATTCCTTGGAAATTTTTCCGAATGTTTTTGCATCTACCGCTTCGGGATTCATTAATTTATCGGAAAGATCTTTATATTTCGTTAAAACCGAATCTAATTTTTGTTCAAAACTCATATGATATTTTTTGTTAATAAATTTTATATTTCAAGCTGAACTTTTATTGCGCGCTCAACATCTTTTATTTCCTGAGCGCTAACCTTACCTAAAAGTTTTTTTATTCTTTGTTTTGATATTGTCATTATCTGGTCAGCCATTGCTTTGCCTTGCTTGCCAGATATTGTTACATATGCCTCACTAGGGTAAAGCCTAGTTATTTGGCTGGTTATAGGCACAACCTGAATTCGGTTAAGATATTTATTTGACTGATTATTACTGATAATAACCGCTGGTCGTGTTTTTCTTATTTCGCCACCTATTGATGGTTCAAAATCTATTAAATAAACCTCGCCCCGTTTCATAAAATTGGTTAAAAATTTGTAGTTAGATTTTCAACCCACTCATCTGCTTCAGCTTCTCTTTCTTTGTTTTTAGACATTTGTTTATAAGCATTTGCCAGCTCTTTTTTTACAACATAGGGGCGCGCCAAGTCACAAAGAAATTTACTAATGCTTCCTTTGCCAACAACATTTTTAAGCCCTTCATAAACTGCTTCATCTAGGGTTATAGTAATTTTTTTCATAAAGTGGTATTAATATGTATTGATATGTATGATAGCAGGTTTTTTAAAATAATGCAAGGTAATCTATAAACTGAAACCTTGTTGTTCGCCCGTTTTCATATCTTTTATCTGCAATCCTTCGGTAAAATCAAAAATAGTATAGGCTGCATTAAGTTTATTCGCCTTTTCCAGTTTTTTCTTGAAATTACTGCCCAAAGGTATTTCCGCAATCAGCCCCTTTTTTCGCAATTTTGTGGCTATTTCAAGCGCTTTTTTATCATCATCAGAGATAACAACATATTTTTCAGCTTCTTTACACCTCAACTTTGAAACTAGCATTAACCTCTCAATCCCTGCTGCAAAGCCAATTGCAGGTATATTACCACCCCCCATTTGTTCAACCAAACCATCATATCTGCCACCTGCAAGAATAGTACTTTGAGAACCAATTTCAGGATCAGTTGATATAAACTCAAAAACCGTATGGTTATAATAGTCAAGCCCACGAACAATTTCATTATTAATAATGAAAGGAATTTTTAAATTA
>DQGZ01000051.1 GCA_003531345.1 Alphaproteobacteria bacterium
AGTTTTTTGCTATCAATTTCAGAAGTGCCAGATTTATATTTTACCAACATTGCTGGAGAAATTTCCATAGCGGATGCAATCTCAGTTTGCTTTTTCTTTCTATAAGCAATAGCATGTTCAATTTGTATGTTATTAATACTTAATTCCATAGTGTAAAAAATCTTAACAAAATTTACTTGGTTGCATCTTTGAAAAAGATTAACACTATTTACCGCAATATGCAATAGCAATAATAATTTGATATTCTTCCGATATAAGTTAACAATCCACCACCATTTTACAATTTCCTAGTAAATCTCACTTTGTTGATGTGACGCATGAGTGGCAGTTTAAGCCTTGTTTGTGGCGTTTGGAAGTTTCTTAAATTCGGTTCTAAATTGCATTATTTGGCATAATTCATGCAAAAAACTCTAATCCTCTAAATAGGCTGTGGAGCAATTTTCAAATAATTCCCCAGATTTTATTATTTATATCCAAGGGTTTTGAAGGTTTTTTGACTTCAATAGTTAGGTCAAGGGCAATACTTGAGGAAAGGAAACACAGAAAATTCTCACTTTAGAAAGCTAACCCAATTTTTCCTTTAAAAATTCTAATAGCTACATT
Organism: Alphaproteobacteria bacterium; assembly: GCA_003531345.1. Classification (GTDB taxonomy): domain Bacteria; phylum Pseudomonadota; class Alphaproteobacteria; order Rickettsiales; family UBA8987; genus UBA8987. The sequence continues at coordinate 604 of DQGZ01000051.1, forward strand.
AAATCTTTGTTTTGAGTAGTTGCAAGAATTCACAAATTCCGATGCCGATAGTTTTTTTATCCATAGGATAGGCTTCACCGTGAGGGATGATATAATATCGTTCTTTTGCGCCGATTTCCTCACAAGCATTATTAAAGCCTTTGCTTAAAACTGGGGCAGAGCTTCTTTTTATTTCAATCGCTAGTGTGTTTTTATTTGGCAATTCTAAAATTAAATCAATTTCATCACCTGTGTTGTTGCGATAAAAAGATGCATCAGTTCCGTATGGAAGTTTTTGTAAAATTTGCTCAATAACAAAACCCTCCCACGAAAAGCCACACAATGAATGCGAGGTTACATCATCAAGAGTCTTTAGGTTTGCAAGGCTGTGCAGAATACCACTATCCCGAACATAAACTTTTGGTGATTTAACTAATCTTTTTCTGCTGTTACCGCTCCAAGGTCTCAAAAAACGAATAAGGAATAAATCTGCCATCACTTCCATATAGCTTCTTACTGAGCTTACTGACATTTCAAGGCTCATAGCAAGCCGGCTTGAATTTAGTATACTTCCTTGGTCATAAGCTAGCATTTTCCATAAACGATAAATTCTATCAGCAGGAAATTTAGGGCCTATTTGCGGCAAATCTCTTTCTAAATAAGTGCTTATGAAATCTCTTCTCCAGATAAAACTTGCCTCATTATCTTGACTTAAATAACTGTCAGGAAACCCACCACGAAGCCATAATTTATTTATATCGCCATTAACCTCTTCTAAAGAAAATGGATTAAGCTCTAAATAACTAATTCTGCCAGCTAAACTCTCAGAGCTTTGTTTTAGCAAGTCTGGTGAAGCAGAACCTAAAATCAAATAATGAGCAGATTTTTCTCCATTCCTGCGCCTCTTATCAATTATACCACGCATTACTGCAAATATTTCTGGCAATCTTTGTATTTTATCTAAAATTAGCAACTTATCCATATGTTGCTCTAGCATTAACTGGGTATCTTCAAATTTGGCGCGGTCTTGTGTAAGCTCTAAATCAAAATAGAGGCTGGGTTTGCCTAAGGCTTTTTCTACCTGATGTGCAAGCGTAGTTTTACCCACCTGCCTGCACCCCAAAAGTGCCACGGCTGGTGAAAGCTGCAAGCGTTTTATAACCAGGTCAAATAATTGTCTTTTTAACATATTTGCAATTTAACATCTAAAAAGTCAATTTGCAAGAGTTATATCTAACTAGCTGATATTACAGATTATTTTATGCTAACGATTATGAGTGTAGAAACAACTACCTTTGTTGAATCCAAGATTTTGGGAAGGGTTGGAGGAGAGATGAAACGGTGAGTTTTCTGGGTTGTTTGCCGCTTAGAATGGCGTTGATAATATCTGGGCAGAGGGTGGTAAGCCTGATTAATTTTGAGGCGTAGCTTTTATCCATTTTTTCTTGCTTAGAGAGCTCCGTGATTGAAATTCCTTTATTTTTGACGATTTTGCTATTTAACTCAAACCCAGTTGTAATTGCTTTTATTAGCAAATTATCAAACTGCGCTTTAATTTCTTTTGTGGTGTTAGTTTGAATATATTTTTTACCCTTCTGAATTGAGCATTTATAAGGTATTTCAAGAATTAAGGGCTCATTACCACAATTACTAATTTGTAGTTTTTCATTTGAATTTCCGAGCATTTTAGAAAGGTTTGCAATTCCAAGTGAATGAAGAAATATTGTTATTTTCCCTTCAGAAACTATTATTTTTTGTATTAAGAGATTGATGATTTATCTTTGCTGGTATATGCGCTTATTTTTAAAGCCAAAGATGAGCAAGGTAATAAAATGTTCACCCTTGCTGATAAAAAAGCCCTGATGGAAAAATCAGATCCTGATGTTGTAGCCCGTGTTGCTAATGAAATTATGAAATCCAAAACAACTGAAGAACAACTGGGAAACTGAAATCAGATACTGATATGATGAATCAGTATCACCTTGCTTTCCACCTCCACAAAACTCTTTCAGAGATTCATTCTATGTCTGTTGATGAATATCACGGCTGGCTTGCCTACTTTTCACTTAAAAACAAAAAATAATAACTGAACTCTAAACTCTGAACTCTGACAACTAATGAAAGAAGTATCATTTACCATACGCGCTTTGGATAAAACCAGAGAGGCGTTTAATTCTATTAAGCGGGGTTTGGGGAATCTTAAAAGCAGCATCTCTGCTACTTTTGATTCGTTAACAAGGCACTATTGTTAGAGGTTTTTATAAAATTTGTTATGAGTCAAAAAATAAAAATTAGCAGGCAGAAAATTCTTTTTATAGTGGTTTCTATAAGAAAATTTTCTAACGAACTAATTTTTATTTTTTGCCATAACCCTTTGGGCTGCTATTATTTTTTGCATATAACGGCGATAAATTTTTTGAAATATGAATCACTATTCCTGCAAAATTTATCTTGTTCTCTGCAAAAAATAATCAAACAGCAAATTTATAAAAACCTCCAATAATAGTGCTGAATGAAGGGAATTGTTGCTGGGTTTTTGGGTGGTGCATTTATTGGCAATATAGTTAAATCCGCTGATCACATTTATGATTTATCACAAAGGTTAAATATTGGTGCGGGCATATTATCGCAATATAACCATATTGCCGATATGACGGGAACTAGCATTGAAAGCTTTGGTAAAGGTTTTAAAACCTTGGCAAAAAATGTAGCAGATGCCGCAGATGGAACTGGTAAAGCTAAAGATTCTTTTAAGGAGCTTGGCTTAGATGCTGCAAAACTAAAAGAACTTTCCATTGATGAGCAGTTTCAGCTGGTTGCAGAGGCAATGAAAAATGTAACCAATGATACTGATAGGGTTCGCATTGCTACTGAAATATTCGGAAAAGCTGGTATGGATTTAATACCAGTTTTAAATGAAGGTGCGGAAGGGATTATCAGGCTTAAAAATGAAGCAAATAATCTTGGCGTTACTATGACAGATGCACAGGCAAGTGGCATTGCATCAATGAAAGATTCGCTTGATAAATTATGGGGTGTGATAGTTGGCGTTGGTAGAAGTATTATTGCACATTTTGCACCAGCGGTGGAATGGGCAGCTGATTTTTTATCAGATATAATTCCAAAAGCTGTTGATATTGCCAGAAAAGCCTTTGATGGTTTGATTATTTTCTTCTTAAAAATATATCAAAATATTGTAGAAAGAATCGCTTCACTTGTTGAAAAGATTTCAAAATTACCAGGGTTGATTTCAGATGCGTTTGATTATGCTTCTGGCTTGCCGTTAATTGGCGATAGTTTTAAATCTGCTGCAGAAAGCGCTGGTAATTTAGAGCAAAGAATAAAATCAGTTTCTGATGGTTTGCGTGGACATGTTGAGGTTTTAAATCACCTTAAATCTGAAAACACCTCCTTTGTTGAATCAAATAAAGTTGCTACAAAATCATTTGATGATTTTAAGAAAGTGGTTGATGAAACCGCTCTTGCTGGTGGTGCAATAAAAAGAACTACCGAAGAACAAAAACTTGCAACCGAAGGTCTTAACCAACTTCAAAATGAAGCGAAATCCTTAATTGAGAGTAATAAAACTGCTTATCAAAAATATACTGATTCAGTTAAAAAAGCTGATCAGATGCTTAAGGCAAAATTAATAACTCAAGATACTTACAATAGTGCGATTGGCAAATTCAGAGAGGAATTAAACCAAACCGATACAGCATTACAATCAACAGGTGATTTTATAAATGATATTCTTGGCGGTGCTATTAATGGCAATATTAAATCATGGAAAGATTTAGGCAATGTGGCAGTAAAATCTTTGCAGGGTATTTTAACTAACCTACTAAAATTTGATGCCAATAAAATGGGAACTGGCGGCAGCCTGTTTCCGAATATGTCAAATTTTATGAACTCAGATTTTTTGGGTTCAATATTTGGTGGCAAAGGTAAATCATCTGGGCTTTCATCTTTGTTTGGCTCTGTAACATCTATGTTTAGTAGTGGCAAGGGAGCGAGTGGCTTCAGCTCTATTCTTGGTTCAGTATCGAAATTTCTACCGTCATTTGCAGGGTTTTTTGCAGAAGGCGGAACAATACCAAGAGGTAAATTTGGTATCGTGGGTGAGCGAGGGCCAGAGCTTGCTTTTGCTGGTAATGGTAATTTGAATATTTCACCATTTGATAGTAAATCATCTGGTGAAACTTCAGCTACCAATATTACATACAACATTGATGCTAGAGGTGCAGACCCAAGCGTAGTTGAAAGAATTGAATCTGCATTAAACAGAGTAAATAAATCTATTGAAAGTAGAGCCTTAAAGGCCGTTCAAGACACCAGAAATCGTAACCCTAGTTTTGCGTAATGCCAATAACCTATCCGTTATCACTTCCCAATAACAGGGTGAAGCGGGTTCGGATTATTCCAAAAACTGCAGTGGCACAAACCATGTCACCATTTTCTGGGGTGCAACAAATACAAGCTCACCCTGGCCAGTGGTTTGAAATGGAAGTTGAATTGCCACCATTACAGCGGGATATCGCAGAGGAATGGTCATCATTCTTTTTATCTCTAAATGGAATTCAGGGAACATTTTTAATCGGTGATCCATCTGCTAATGTTCCCAGAGGTGTTGCAGCAACCAATTCAGGTGCTCCAAAATTAAATGGAGCTCATAATACAAGGGCAACCACAATATCTCTGAAAGGGCTACCAATAAACATAACAAATTACCTTAAAAAAGGTGATTATATTCAAGCAGGAAGCGGCTTATCAGCAAGGCTTCATAAGGTGTTAAATGATGTTTCAAGTAATGCATCAGGTATCGCTAGTGCTGATATATTTCCGAGTTTGAGAGCCTCCTATGCAGATAATACCACAGTTATTGTTTCCTATGCAAAAGGCTTATTCCGCCTTGCTTCAAATGATATGAATTTAGATATCAGTGAGGCACTTATTTATTCAACATCTTTCAAATGTAGAGAGGCGTTATAATCTATGCCAAGAAGCCTAACAACAGGGATGCAAAATGCCTCAACTGCAAAGTTGTTCAGACCAGTAATTTTAATCAAGGCTGAGTTTGACTCTGGGCATTTAAGGCTGTGGAATGGCGTTGGTGATTTTACCTATAATAGCGAAATTTACACAGGTGCTGGAACTTTACTTTCAATCTCTGAAATTAAAGAAACAACTTCAATTCAAGCCAATGGAATGCAACTTGGGTTGTCAGGTATTCCAGCCTCAATAGTTTCTATCGGTTTAAATGAAAATTACCAAGATAGACCTCTTACTATTTGGCTTGGTGCAATTGATGATTCAGGGAACTTAATTTCAAACCCCGTGCGAATGTTTAAGGGTAAGATGGATGTTTTATCATTTGAGGAATCAGGTGAAACTGCAACCGCATTATTGAGCGTGGAAAATATCCTCATTGATCTACAGAGGGATAAAACCCGAAACTACACCCATGAAGATCAGCAAATAGAATTTACAGGCGATGAAGGTTTTAAATTCATAACCAGCCTACAAGAAAAAGAAGTTATCTGGGGTAGATAATGGCGAACCATAAATACGAAAATATATATGTAAACTTGCATATCATATATAAAATATGCTATAACAAAGTTACAAATGCCTACGCAGTTCGACAAGGGTGCCAGGGTGGCATACCTTCACTGTACAGGGATAGACTGCGGGGTTTAATAAGCACCTTTATACTTTACAAGTGCTATATTATTAGCTATAATAGCAAGTACAAATGCTCACGCAGTTCGATACGGCCACCCTCCTGGTGGTACTTCCCCGAACGGGGATAGACTGCGGGGCGACTTAATTTTCTTCCAAAATAAGCTCATTTACTTTTCTGCTTTTACTGCTTTTGTTTTCAAACAGTTTTCTAGATTTACCAACATATAAATCTGCTAACTGAACTAAAATATCATTTTGAGAATTTATAAATTTAGTATGAGAATTAGGCAAAATTTCTGACATAACTCTGTAGCAAGAAATTTTAAAGTTTTTATCTCCATAATTATCCATTTTAAAGGAAACATTTTTATTTTCTTC
>DQGZ01000137.1 GCA_003531345.1 Alphaproteobacteria bacterium
CCATTACCACAGCATTTACATAAAGGCTGATGTTGAAACCTGCAAAAAACGTGACCCAAAAGGTTTATATAAAAAAGCAATAGCAGGTGAAATTAAGCAATTTACTGGTGTTTCAGATAAATTTGAAGAGCCTGAGAACGCAGACCTTGTAATTGAAACTTCAAAACTCTCAGTTGAAGAATCACTAGCGAAATTAGTAGAATATGTGGAGCGCAACCTAGTGCAACCCGTTAAAGATGCCCAAAAGCAGTTTGTCGGCGGTGGGATATAATTTGTGATATCAAGTGACAACCATTACTTAGCTCAATCTTATCTAAAAAGATGGAGCGATGCTGAGGGAAAAGTCTATCTTTACAGGTCCTTGGTAAGTAATCCACAGGTTCCTCTTTGGGCAAGGAAATCAGTAAAATCCTTAGCATATACTCAGCATCTATATACTTCTAAAATTACAGCTATTGAAAATGATGAATTGGAGAGATGGTTTGGAAAATATTTTGAATCTCCTGCAAAAGAAGTTGTAGAAAAAATTGTAAATGAAGTAAGATTATTCTCTTCTGATTGGGAGTGTCTGATAAATTTTCTTGCAATGCATGATGTAAGAACGCCAGCTAGATTATTAGAACATCTATACTCTGCAACGGAAACATATCAAAAAGTTATTAATGATGCGCTGAAAAATATTCCTGAAAAATTGAAATCAAAAAAAGATTTTAATATGGATAAAGTTTTCTATCCGATGCCACATCATATAAAAGTTAATATCAGAAAAAAGAATGAAATAAGTTCTACAATTGAAGCAAAAGCTACTATTGGCAGAGAGTCATGGATATGGTCTATCAAAAATCTTTTAAATAAAACATCAAAAGTTTTGCATGATCATAAATGGACGATATTAAAGCCAGCAGATGGTTTTGATTGGTTTACATCTGATAAGCCAGTAGTTAAACTTAATTATTACTCAAATGGAAATTATGATTTTAAGGGTGGTTGGGGTAGTGAAGGTACGGAAATATTTTTTCCACTTGATCCACAAAATTTATTATTTACTCAAGTAAATGGAAAAAATATTCCTAAAAAATATTCTAAGTGCAATACAAAAATGACGAAATATATTCGCAGATTTATAGCGGAAAGTTCATATAGGTATATATTTTCAAATAAGTTAGATGAAGATATTAAGTTATTTAAGCCACGAGAGGTTAATCTTGAGTTATATAATAGCGAAAAGGATGCTTGGGATAAATGGAATAAACTAAATCATTTACCAGATTAAACCTAACCCACAAAATTAACATGGCCCATTTTGCGGTTCTGTTTTACTTCAGTTTTGCCGTAAAGGTGAACCCGTGCGTTTGATTGTTTCAGGTATTTTTCTACGAGGAAAATATCATCACCAATTAAGTTTTCCATTTTGGCTTTTTTGTACACCAGTGTTGGTTTGATAAGTGGTAAGCCGCAAATAGCACGGATATGCTGGGTAAATTGGCTTACATTGCAGGCGTCTTGTGTGTAATGCCCTGAATTGTGAACACGTGGCGCAATTTCATTAACCAGAATTTTGCCATTTTTTAGCACAAAAAACTCAACTGCCATAACGCCAATATAATCAAGCTTTTTTGCAATTTTTGAAGCGACATCTATCGCCTGTTTTTTTGTGGCGGCAGAAATTTTTGCTGGAATAATAGAGGTTTTGAGTATGCCATCTTTATGGATATTCTGCCCGATAGGGAAAGTTTCAATATCACCCTTAACGCCACGAGCCAGCACAACTGAAATTTCCTTTTCGAAAGGTATAAATTCTTCCAGAACGGCTAAACCAAATTTGCATTCTTCCCAGACTTTTTTGTAATCTTCACCTTTCTTAATTATGCGTTGCCCTTTACCGTCATAACCGAATGCAGCAGTTTTCAGCACGGCTTTTTGAAGTTTATTCTTAAAAGCTTTTTCGATGTCTGTTGCGGTTTTTATTTCCCAGAATTTGTGGGTTGGAAATTTATTCTCTTTTAAAAAATTGCGCTCTCTTAAGCGGTGTTGAGTGTTATATATTGCGCTGCTATTGGGGCGTACTATTGTTTTACTTTCAAGTAGTTTGACCGTTTCTGCTGGTATATTTTCAAACTCAAAAGTAACAATATCACATTCTTTTGCAAATTCATTCAATTGCTTTTTATCATCAAACTCTGCATATATTATTTTAGATGATACTGATTGTGCAGGTGCTTGCTCACCATTTTTGAGAGTATAGGTTATTATTTCATAACCCATATTAGTTGCAGCAAGGCTTAGCATACGCCCAAGCTGCCCACCGCCTAATATGCCAATAGTTGTTTTTTTGAATTGCTCTGTCATTAAGCGGCGAACTATAGCAAAAAAGGGTAATAATCAATTAAAATCAGCTTTTTATATCCCCAACATTTTTGATGAACATTTCAACATCCATCTTTAACTTTTCAGACTGCTCAGAGAGCATTCTGGCAGCTTGAATGACATGGCTTGTTGATTCTTCTGCATTTTTATTTGAATCACTCACCAGTTCAATAGTGCCCCTGATGTTTTTTACATCATCCGCCGCTGAGTTCATGCTGATAGCAATTTCATTGGTTGCTTGTGCTTGTTCTTCTATTGCGGTTGATATTCCGTTGGCATAATCCTTAAGTTTACTTATAGAATTATTTACCACGTCAAATACATCAGAAACCTGTTTTGAGATAGTTTTTATTTTGCCAATATGCTCAACAATGTTTTCAGTTGCTTTAGTTGTCTGGTCAGCAAGGGTTTTTATCTCAGATGCAACAACCGCAAAGCCTTTGCCAGCCTCTCCCGCACGGGCAGACTCAATAGTGGCATTTAGCGCAAGCAGGTTTATCTGCTCAGCAATCTCATCAATAAGTTTGATAATACTGCCGATAGCATTTGAAGCATCATGAAGTTTTTTGCCAGTTTCCAGTGCGCCGCTAGACTGGTTTATGGCATCATCAACGGCATTATTGGTAAGCCCAACCTGACGTGATATTTCCTGTATTGAAGCGCTCATTTCTTCTGCCGCCACTGCAACGCTGTTAACGTTGTTAGTTACAACACCAGAGGTATGCACCATTGAGCGTGATTTGTCTGAAGCCTCAGAAACAATGCTAAACATATTTTCAGAAGTTTCATAAAGCTCCGTAGCAGCATTTGCCACAACTGTTATAGCAAAAGTTGCTTTAGTGTTAAAGTCTTCCAGTAGGTTATTTAATTTTTCAGTTTTTGATTTTTTGATCTCCTCATCCATCTGAAGTTTTTCTAGGCTATCCACCCTTTGGGTAGTTTGTCTTACGGCGTCAATTGCATTTGCCAGAGCGCCAATTTCATCTTTGCGGTCTTTATTGGCAACGGTAAAGTCATATTCGCGGTTAGCAACCCTGTTTATGGTAGTAACCAGTTCAGATAAAGGAACCGTAACACTGTTTATGATTAGGTAGAAAATGATTAATGAAGCGATTAAGCAAACCAGATTTATAGCGAAAACTCTTATCTGTTCGTTTTTATAGCTTTTAATTCTAACTTCTAAAAGCTTATCAAGTTCATTAACTGAAGCGTCCCATAACTGAATAGCGGCATTCCTGCTTTTTGTAAGAACATCATTAAACTCCTCATAAGATATATTTTCTTTATCAGCTAATCTGTTGAGTAAAGCTATCAACTCAGAGTTGCTGTCAGTAAATTTTTTAATGAATATTTCTGTATTTTTTTTCAGGCTAGGCAGTGTTCCATAAAAATTAGCATCTTCTTTAAACACGGTGTCAAAATCAGCTACTATCCTTTCCATATCGGCTTCCTGCAAAAACCTTGCATATATGGCAAGCTGGATTGCATCCTTTTTTGAGATGCTGTACTTTTTATTTAAAACTGGAAAAACGTGATCAGCTACAGAAGATAGCCTATCAAGCATTTGTGGTATTGCAAGTAAGGTAATGTCCATTAGGTAGTAACTGTCAAGGTCGGGGTCTAATATCAGGTTTGAGGTATCACCAGCATGAGTTATCATGCCCCTTATTTTTTTTATAAGGGCAGCATGGTCGGAAGATGTGTCGGGAATTATTGAACTGGAAGACTTGTTCTTCAGATTCATCCAGTCATTTTCAACCAGATTAAGGTTGAGGTCGCCCTTGTCTCTAGAGGCAAGTTCACCTTCACTGAATTTCAGCTCAGTTGCTATGGTTTTTTCTCCCGCCAATTCTTCAAAGTTTTTGCTGATTGAGTCATTTAGCAGTATTATTTCATCGCTGGAGTTATTAAGCCCAAGCTGGTGTTTTTTTATTGCTATTTTATGGTTGGTCAGGTCAAATAATATTTTCATCAAGGGGCGCTGGTAGCTATTGCCCATAAGTTCTTTTTCGGCAAAAGTTACATTGCTCTGGTTTACCTGATAGAAAAGATAAGCGGAAAGTATCTGTATTGCGATAAATAATATTATACTTACAAAAACTTTCTTGTTGATAGAGATATTCTTCATTTCGTGTACCTAATTGTATAGTAAATTATCTATCGGGTTTTATGGCAGAGGTAAATTTTATTCTGTTATCTTGTTTTATTGTTAAATTCTTGGTAAAAGTAAAGTTGCAAAGCAATCACAGGCGTTGCAATATGGCTGGAATTGTGTTATAAAACGCCGCTTTTTCTCAGGTTGTTAAGAAAAACCTAAAAACTTAAAAATCTGAAAACCTTATGAATTCATATGACGTTATAGTAATAGGTGGTGGGCACGCAGGCTGTGAAGCGGCGGCGGCAAGCGCACGCACTGGAGCAAAAACCTTGCTTATAACCCATAAAATTGATACTATCGGGCAGATGAGCTGTAACCCAGCAATAGGCGGTGTAGCTAAAGGAACATTGGTGAAAGAGGTTGATGCTTTGGACGGCATAATGGCCCGTGTTACTGACAAGGCGGGAATACATTATAAAATGCTCAATTCCTCTAAAGGCCCAGCTGTATGGGGGCCAAGGGCACAGGCAGACAGGGAGTTGTACAAGGCAGCTATGCAAGAACTGATACTGAACTACGAAAACCTGACAGTTTTTGGTGATGCGGTTGATGATATAGAGATAGACGAAAATACAAGGGAGATAAGAGCGGTCACTACAGAAAACGGCACAAACTTTAAAACAAAAGCGGTGGTTCTAACTTCTGGAACTTTTCTGCGTGGTGTAATTCATATTGGTACGGAGCAAACCCCAGCAGGCAGGGTAGGTGAAAAACCTGCGGTAAAACTTTCAGAAAGCCTGATGAGAATAGGTTTTCAATTGGGAAGACTTAAAACTGGAACGCCACCCCGCATATTAAAATCATCAATTGATTTTTCACTGTTAGAAGATCAACCAGGTGACGCTGTACCAACCCCATTCTCATATTTAAATAACAAAGTTGAAGTGCCGCAGATAAAATGTGCAATAACCTACACTAACCATGATACCCACAAGATAATTGCTGATAATTTAACAAAATCCGCCATGTATTCGGGCAATATAGTTGGTATTGGCCCACGTTACTGCCCCTCAATTGAAGACAAAATATCAAGGTTCAAGGATAAAGAGCGTCATCAGGTATTCTTAGAGCCTGAAGGTTTGAATAGTGACCTTGTTTACCCTAATGGAATTTCAACTTCATTGCCAAAAGATGTTCAGGATGCTTATGTACATTCCATAAAAGGTTTAGAAAACTGTATTATAACCCAATATGGTTACGCAATAGAATATGACTATATTGACCCCCGTGAATTAAAGAACACTCTGGAAACTAAAAAGATTTCTGGCCTGTTTTTAGCAGGGCAGATAAACGGCACAACTGGCTATGAGGAAGCCGCAGCGCAAGGCTTGGTTGCAGGTATAAACGCTGGTAATAAAGCAACAGGGAAGGCGGCCTTTACCCTAGATAGAAGTGAGGCTTATATAGGCGTAATGATTGACGACCTTATTACCTTAGGAACACGAGAGCCATATAGAATGTTTACTTCCCGTGCGGAATATCGCTTGAGCTTAAGGCAGGATAATGCCGATTTCAGGTTGACCCAAAAAGCTATCGATGGTGGCTTTGCATCAGGAGAAAGAATTTCAGCCTTCAATAAAAAACTTAATGAGTTTAACCAGCTTGATGCAGTATTGGAAACTTTGATGTTAACTCCCAATGAGGCGGAGAATTACGAGATATATGTCAACCAGGATGGCATACGCCGTAACGGTAAGCAATATCTGGCATTGCCTGATGTATCATTTTATAAATTACAGGAAATATGGTCGAAGGAATTGAGTGGTTATTCAAAACAGGTGATAGAGCAGGTTGAGATACAGGCTTTATACAAAGGCTATTTAGAAAGGCAGGACGCAGAAATAAAACTTTTCCGCAAGGATGAGGGAACTAAAATACCTGACAATATTAATTATTTCGAAGTTGATTCTTTATCAAATGAAGTGCGTGAAAAACTTAATTTCCATAAGCCAGCAACTATCGGTGCAATTGGGCGTATACCAGGCATCACCCCTGCCGCCACTGCTGCGGTTATGGTGCATATTCGTAAATTACAAAATACAAAAAGGGCCTAATAAGCCAAGAAAAATGGTAAAGTTATCGTTAGAACTTCAACACCCTAACCTTTAACACAGAAGGTAGTTTTTCAATTTTGCCTAAAACCTCTTTTGAAACAGTTCCATCAACGCCAACAAGTGCAATTGCTTTGCCTTTATTTTTGCCGCTTCTACCTAAGTGGAAATTTGCTATATTGATCTTGGAATCGCCCAAAACATTACCAACACCTCCGATTAAACCAGGTTTGTCTTCATTTAGAATTAAAATCATTTCACCTTCTAAACCAGCCTCTAGTTTAACATCATCAACGCTTACAAGGCGAGGTTCGCTATTGAATAAGCTGCCGCTAACTGAAGTTTCCTTGCCTTTAACTTCAAGTTTAATGGTAACAAGTGTGTTATATTCTAAGCTGTCTTCATGTTTGCTTTCAGTTATTTTTATGTTCCTATCCTTTGCGATTGAAGGCGCATTAACAATGTTTACCAATTCGGGGTCAACAAAGCTTTCAAGCAAACCTTTTACGATAACATTAGTAATTGGCTTAGTGTTAAGTTTTGAAACTTCGCCAGCATATTCAATTGTAACCTTGCTAATTCCATCATCAGCAACTTGACCAGCTAATTTACCGATTTTCTCACCGAGAGAAATATAAGGGTTTAACTTTTGAGAATCTTCCGCAGAAACTGAAGGAACATTGAGTGCGTTAGTAATAGCTCCAGAAATTAAATAGGCAGAAATTTGCTCAGCAACTTGAAGTGCAACATTTTCCTGTGCTTCATTAGTTGATGCACCTAAGTGTGGAGTGCAAACAACATTTTCATGACCAAATAAAACATTATTAATTGCTGGTTCAGTTTCAAAAACATCAAGCGCAGCGCCAGCAATATGGCCGCTATCTAAAAGTTCTTTTAATGCTTTTTCATCAATTAACCCGCCGCGTGCGCAGTTAACAATATGAACGCCTTTTTTAGTTTTCTTTAAATTTTCAGCACCTAAAATGTTTTTGGTTTGCTCAGTAAGTGGGGTGTGAAGGGTGATAAAGTCAGCCTTTTTTAATAAATCATCAAGAGTTGCAGCTTTTTCAACATTAATATCTTTTGCACGTTCTTCTGATAAGAATGGGTCATAAACCATTACTTTCATTTTTAATCCTTGCGCCCTGTCAGCCACTATTGAGCCGATATTGCCGCAACCAATCATACCTAGGGTTTTAAAGGCAAGCTCAGTACCCATAAACTTATTTTTTTCCCATTTACTGGCGTGGGTTGAGCTAGATGCCGCAGGAATTTGCCTTGCAGCGGCAAACATCATAGCAATTGTATGCTCCGCAGTGGTGATTGAATTACCAAAAGGTGTGTTCATAACAATAACACCTTTTGCGGTAGCCGCTGGAATATCAACATTATCAACGCCAATACCAGCGCGAGCAATAACTTTCAAATTTTTAGCCGCATCAATTATGTCTTTAGTAACCTTAGTAGAACTACGGATAGCAAGACCTTGGTAATTACCAATAATTTCTTTTAACTCCTCAGGTTTGAGGCCAGTTTTAACATCTACATCAACGCCGCTTTCAATAAATATCTCCTTCGCACGTTCAGACATTTTGTCAGATATAAGTACTTTTGGCTTTGCCATTTTTTGTTTGTTTTAGTTAATGAGGGGGGTTATAAAACTAATTGTTTAAACTTCAAGTATTTTTCTGGTGTCGCCAAACCAAGCCATTTTTATTATACCCAAGCCTTCAATGCCAGAAAAGGTAAGTTTATATAATTCTAACCTTGTTGAAAAAATCAGAAATACTGCACTCTCACCAAAATTCGTAGATGAAAGAATTAAACAGGTAACTGAATGTATATTTGGTAATAGCCCATATTTAAGCGAAATTATTATAAAATATCCTGAGTTTTTTATTAATTGTTTTGATGATGGTTTTGAAAATATTTTTTCAAATTTAATCAACGAAATTGAGAGAGCTGAATATAAAGAACGTGAAGAAATAGAAGCAGGGCTTAGAAAAAATAAGGCAAAAGCTGCATTGCTGATTGCAGTAGGGGAAATTTGTGGCGAATTTACGGGTAGCGTTGCAATGCGCCATTTATCAGAATTTGCTGATCTATGCGTGAAAAAAGCGGCAGAGTTTTTACTAATTGATTATCATAACAAGAAGCAGATAAATTTACCAAACTCAAATAACCCAATTGAAAACACTGGTTTAGTGAT
>DQGZ01000164.1:0-135 GCA_003531345.1 Alphaproteobacteria bacterium
AAAAAATCGGGTTTTGTAAAAACGGGCATGAACTATACGGGAAAATGAACCGAAGTAAAGTGTTAAAAATCAATACCTTAGGGAACTATCTGGAACTACTGGGAACCGTAAATTGGTTGCGGGGGCTGGATTTGA
>DQGZ01000164.1:433-10090 GCA_003531345.1 Alphaproteobacteria bacterium
CCTTCAGGTTATGAGCCTGACGAGCTACCAGGCTGCTCTACCCCGCGATAAGAAGAAAGTTTGGAGAGTATCTGGATTTTTCTAGGCAGTGCTTACTATTCTAAATTTCCAGATGTGTCAATTAGATAAATCTACAAAAATGGCGTTCGTAACAAGGTAAAAATTTAAATTGCAAATTTACAAACCTTTGTTAACAGTGCCTATTTGTTTATCCTAAATATATATTCTATCGGTGCGAACTTGAATATAACAAAAGATTTATCAAGCAACAAACCATAAATTTATTAACCTTTGCTGGCTGTATCTATGCCTCCTTCTAAAATATCAGAAGTTTTTGAGGTGCTGAAAAAGCAGAATTCATCTCCAATAACGGAGCTTAATTACAGAAGCGATTTTACGTTATTAGTAGCCATCGTGCTTTCTGCACAGGCAACGGATGTTTCTGTTAATAAGGCAACCGAAAAATTATTTATGGTTGCCGCCACCCCAAAAGCTATACTAAAACTAGGGGAGGATGGTCTAAAACAATATATTAAAACCATAGGGCTTTATAACTCAAAGGCAAAAAATATTATAAGGCTTTGTGAAAGCTTGATTGAGAGACATAACGGCAAAGTTCCAGATAATTATGAGCAGCTAAGGGAACTGGCTGGCGTGGGCAGCAAAACCGCAAATGTATTTTTGAACTGCTATTATAAAGTTCCCATAATAGCCGTTGATACTCATGTTTTTCGGGTTGCAAATCGTTTGGGCTTATGCAAAACTAAAAATGCTGATGAAACTGAAAAGAAGCTGAACAAAATAATACCAGAGAAATACAGGCTTTATGCTCATCACTGGCTTATTCTGCACGGAAGATACATCTGCACCGCCCGTAAGCCAAAATGCAGAGAATGTGTAATAAGAGAGTATTGCAAATCTCTCTGTAAAAGTTGGTAATTCAATTGCTCTAATTTTTCCTATAAGGAAAGTTATAGTATGGTGAAGAGGTAGAGTTTATATGTGCTGACATAAAAATACCAAATTACATGCAAAAAAATAACCTTGAAGAGCAGATTGATCATAATAATAAAGTAATACCGTTTACAATATTACTTTCCAAAAGAAGAAGCATCTCCATTGAAATTGCTATAAATGGACGGGTAAAAGTAAGAGCGCCATATCACACTAGTATGCGTTACATAAAAAATTGTGTTCTCAAAAAAGCAGAATGGATAATAAATAAGCAGGAATATTTTAGAAGCCTTGCTCCAAAAGCAAGTGCAGAGAAAAAATACGAAGATGGTGAGAGGTTTGAATTTCTTGGCAATCTCTATGAATTGAAAATTATTACCGACATAATAAGCGGGGTAAAATTAAACCATAACTGGCTGGAAGTCTCTATTCCAGTTAGCAAACTGCAAAAAATCAAAGTACTTATTGAGAAATGGTACATCAGCAGTGCAGAGGAGGTATTTTTTGAACGGCTGGAAGAATGTAAAAAAAGAGTAGAAAAACTGAATATATACTGGAACGGAAAACTAAGATTCAGAAAAATGCGTCGCCGATGGGGAAGCTGCTCGCATAGCGGAAAAATATGCCTTAACTATGAGCTGATAAAAGCACCAATAAAATGCATTGATTATGTTATATTGCATGAGTTATGCCACCTGAAAGAGTTCAACCACAGCCCCGCTTTCTATAACCTGCTAACTGCCATAATGCCTGACTGGAAAAAAGTCAGGGATATTCTCAACCAGCGTAATAGAGCGGGTATTTGCTAGAGTTTAAGAGGTCAAAATATTTTTTATCAGACAATCGTGGGGTTGGGAACATCACCGTAAACCTCTACTGGGTCAAAAGCTTTTTTGTCTTCACGGTAAATAAGGTCTTCACCTTTTTTGCGGTCTTCTGCAGTTGGAATTGAGCGATAAAAACAAGAGCGATAGCCAACGTGGCATGAAGCCTCTAACCCTTGCAACTCAACGTTTAGCCAGACTGCGTCTTGGTCATCATCAATTCTTAAATCAACTATTTTTTGTTTAAAACCTGAATTTGCACCCTTGTGCCAGATTATTTTGCGGGAGCGGCTGTAATAATGAGCCTCACCTGTTTCAATGGTTTTTTGTAAGGCTTCCTTATTCATATAACCAAGCATAAGCACTTCACCAGTTTTTGCACTGGTTGTAACTGCTGGTATAAGACCGCTCTCGTCAAATTTCGGGGCGAGTTCCCTGCCCTCTTCCACCTGCTCTATTGATATACGTTTGTTGAACATTTTTTAATCCAGTGATTAGTATCAGTAATTAGTATCAGTGAAAAAGCGCTGTTACTGTTCACAGGCTAAATAACAATTTTGAGCAAAAAATCAAGGTCTATAGTATAGTTGATTAAACCTGTTCAAGCATTAGTTCCAGCGATTTATCTACCGCCTGTTTGCGTATTTCATCTCGGTTGCCTTTCAAATTGAATTCATGGGCTATGTTAATGCCATTTTTGCGGTTATACAGCCCAATATACACCAGACCTATAGGTTTTTCAGCCGTTGCACCGCCAGGACCTGCAATGCCAGTTACCGAAGCGCCAAGTGAGCCCTCAGACTGCAAACAGGCGTTAACTGCCATAACTTTTGCAACTTCAGCGCTTACCGCCCCTTTGCTTTTCAAAACCTCTTCTGGAACTTTTAAAAACCTTATTTTAGAAGTATTACTATAAGTTATGAAGCCAACCAAAAATACTTCTGAAGAACCAGGAACTGAGGTCAACGCAGCGCCGAGCATACCGCCAGTACAGCTTTCAGCCACCGCTATCTTGACCTTGTTTTTCTTCGCTTTTTCAATGAGTTCTGCGGCTTTTCCTTCCAGTTGTGACATATAGTAAAATTACTTTAGGTTATGGATGTAATAAAGGTTATAAAAGTAGTAAAGGTTAAGCTTTTTAGAAGAAGTGATGCTTGTTTAAGAACCTTTATTACATTTATTACCCTATTAAACTTTAGTACCTTTTTTTCGTTGATTATACAAACCTGCGCCCTATATAAGCCAGTAATTAATTATTTAAACAAATTTTTATGCCTAAATTTTCTCTACGCTCCGATGTTCCTTTTGAACAATTCCCTAAAAGAATAGATGAATTGTGGGAAGGGCGTGAAAAACTGGATAGCAAAACCAAAAGCGAAGATAGTGAAGTTATACTAGAAACCCTGCGCCTGCTTGATAAAGGCAAAATTAAGGTATGTGAAAAAATAAATGGCAATTGGCAAGTTAGCCAATGGGTAAAAAAAGCCATTCTGTTATATTTCAGAATTTCTGACAATAGAATGATGGAACAATTGGGAGGAAGCCCTTGGTTTGATAAAGTGCCACAGAAATTCTCTGGCTGGGACGAGAAAAAATTTAAGGAAGCTGGTTTCCGTTGCGTCCCTGGGAGCTTTGTGCGCTATGGCAGCTTTATTGGTAAAGGCGCTGTTCTTATGCCGTCTTTCGTTAATATCGGCGCAAATGTTGGTGAAGGCACAATGGTTGACACTTGGGCAACTGTTGGCTCCTGCGCTCAAATCGGCAAGAACTGCCATATCAGCGGCGGCACAGGTATCGGCGGTGTGCTTGAACCTATTCAGGCAAACCCAGTTATTATTGAAGATAATTGCTTTATTGGCGCACGCAGCGAAGTTGCGGAAGGCGTTATTGTTGAGGAAGGCTCTGTTATTTCAATGGGTGTGTTCCTTGGCGCTTCAACCAAAATAGTAGACAGGGCAACTGGTGAAGTTATGTATGGTCGTGTGCCTGCATATAGCGTGGTTGTTCCTGGCAGTATGCCATCTAGCAATGGTGTTTCACTTAACTGTGCGGTCATAGTTAAGAAAGTTGACGCCCAAACTAGAAGCAAAACAGGCATAAATGAGCTGTTGAGAGATTAGGCTTTCACTGAGTACTTAGTACTAGGTACTTAGATTTTTTTCTTCAATAAATCTGATAATGCACCTTATTTCCTACATCACCGATAATAACCAAAAATCATTCGCAGTTAGTGATGGCAAGGGGTTAATTGACCTCACAGAACATACTGGCACGCCAATTGAAAAATTGGCGGAAGCGATAACTTTAGTAAATAATATCTCCGAGGAGTTAGTCAGGGAACTTAAAACCGCCCCAGCCCTGCCTGAAAATATAAAATATGCCCTACCCATTGATGCAGAAAACAAAGTTATCTGTGTGGGGTTAAATTATTTAGACCATGCGAAGGAAGGCGGTTTTATTGAAGCTGAGCTACCGAAACACCCAGTATTTTTTTTAAGGCTTAACTCTTCTTTCGTTACAGATAACGAGAATTTAATCCTGCCAAAAGTTTCCGATAAATATGACTATGAGGTGGAACTGGCGGTGGTTATAGGGCGTGAAGGCAGGCATATAAAAGAGGCAGAGGTACAAAATCATATATTTGGCTATACCGTGGGAATGGATGGCAGTGTTCGTGACTTTCAGAAGCGTACCCCGCAATGGACTTTGGGTAAAAATTTTGATAAGAGCGGTGTATTAAGCGGTAATATAATCACTAAAGATGAACTGCCAGAAAATGCGGAAGGCTTACGAATAACTTCTAAATTAAACGGCAATATAATGCAGGACGGGAACACTAAAAATACAATTTACAAGAATGATTTACTGATAAGTGAATTAAGCCAAGTGATGACACTTAATGCTGGAGATATTATATTAACTGGCACCCCAGCAGGCGTTGGCTTTGCCCGCACCCCTCGTATATTCATGAAAGCGGAAGACATTATAGAGGTTGAGATTGAGAGAGTGGGAGTTTTAAGGAATAAGATCATTGCTGAATAACAACCAGTCCTACCCCATTACCATTTAAAACTTTTTAGCCACCAAGCACACCGTTAACGCGCTCAACCGCTACAGTAAGCATTGAGCTGGTTATCCGCTCCTGCGTTTGGATGTCCATTATGAAATTTGAATATCTGCCGATAAGCTTCTTCTTACTTTCCAGCCATTTTTCAAGGGTAATTACGCATGATTTTGCATCACAACCTTTCTTAAGTACATCTTCGGTAAGGCTCATCTGCTGGTCATAGAAAATGGAAATAAGAGTTTTAACCGCTAGATCGTCCCAGCGTGTTTCACCGAACAGTTTGCGTGCCTCAATACGTAACCAGCCTATTTTAAACCTGTTACCTACTTCAAAATAAACTTGCCCTGCAACTTTCAGCGGCAATTTGGTTTTCCTTGATACCAGAATTATATCAGGGCTTGAACCAAGCGCATCAAGTATAGCTATTTTATACGCAAGTGGCTTTGGAACATTTTGTGATGTGTATTTCTGAACCTTTGCTTCTATTGCGTCTTTCTCCACCTTTGAAACAAGCGATTCAAGTATCTTCGCAACCTCCTCTACCTTTGGTGCAAAGTCACTAATTATTTCACCAGTTTGAAGCGGATGAGGGAAATTACGCAGGTACCAGTTAGCAACCCTTTCTATCAGAATGTCAACCTCACCATATAATTCTTTCATGGTGCTTATGCTAACATTAGTTCCTAGCTGTTCTATCTCCTCCCATATTTTCCTTAAGCCAAAAGTATCACGCACAATAGTGTATGCCCTTGCTATGTCACAGCCTTTCAAGCCTGTTTCATCTTTTACCCTTTGGTAGAAGGTTGTTCCCGTTCGGTTAACAATTGAGTTTGCAACTACTGTAGTAATAATTTCACGACGAAGCTGGTGGCCTTTTATCTGAGGAAGGAATTTTTCACGCATCTGCGTTGGGAAATAGTTTATGAGGTCCTTCTCAAAATATGGGTCATCTGGCAGGTTGCTTGCTATCAGGTCATCAAATATATATAACTTACTATATGCCAGCAATACTGCAAGCTCAGGGCGTGTTAAGCCTTGCTTTGCGTTAACACGCTGCTGCAACTGCTCATTAGAAGGTAAAAATTCAATAGCACGGTCAAGCCTTCCTTCTTTGGTAAGCATTTCCATTAAGCGAATGTTGTCTTCCACTATTTTATGCTTCTGATTTTCCATAATAGTAAGCGCCTGTGTTTGCAATTCATTATCCCTTAACACCAGCAGACCTACTTCATCAGTCATTTTTTCAAGAAGCTTATTACGCTGCGCTACTGTAATTTTATTACTTGCCACCGCCTCACGCAGGGCTATTTTAATATTCACTTCATGGTCAGAGCAATCAACACCAGCGGAATTATCAATTGCATCAGTATTTATCCTGCCGCCCTGACGTGCATATTCAATACGCGCACGCTGGGTAAAACCAAGATTACCCCCCTCACCTACTATTTTGCAGCGCAGTTCATTGGCATTGACACGAAGCGCATCATTACTTTTATCACCTACCTGATCATGCGTTTCACTTGATGCTTTGGCATAAGTTCCTATTCCACCATTCCATATCAGGTCAACACGGGAAGTGAGTATTTTCTTTATCAGATCATCAGGGGAGAGGGTTTTCTCCTTGATGTCTAGTAATTCGCCAATTTCTTTGGAAATAGGTATAGATTTTGCTGAACGCTCAAAAATTCCACCACCTTTAGAGATCAGTTTTTTGTCGTAATCCATCCATGTTGATTTAGGAAGGGCAAAAAGCCTTTGACGCTCCTTGAATGATTTTGCGGAATCAGGTGTTGGGTCAAGGAATATGTGTATGTGGTTAAAGGCAGCTACCAAGCATATATGCTGCGAAAGCAACATACCATTACCGAACACGTCACCCGCCATGTCACCTATGCCAACACAGGTGAAGTCTTGTTTCTGGCAGTCTATTCCCATTTCACGGAAATGGCGCATAACTGATATCCAGCCACCCCTTGCGGTTATACCCATTTTCTTATGGTCATAACCAACCGAACCACCGCTGGCAAACGCATCTGAAAGCCAGAAGCCATATCTATCCGACACATCATTTGCAATATCCGAAAATGTTGCAGTGCCTTTATCAGCTGCTACTACCAGATATGGGTCTTCTGCGTCATGGCAGACCACACTTTTAGGCCTGACTATTTTTTCTTTTATTATGTTGTCTGTAATGTCAAGCATACCAGAAAGAAATGTGCGGTAACAGGCTTTGCCCTGTTCAAAATATTCATCACGCCCTTTAACTGGGTTTTTAACAACAAAACCGCCTTTTGAGCCAACTGGAACTATAACGGAATTTTTAACCTGCTGCGCCTTTACTAAACCTAAAACCTCAGTGCGGAAATCCTCGTGCCTGTCTGACCAGCGAAGACCACCACGAGCAACCTTACCAAAGCGCAGATGTATCGCCTCCACATCATATGAGTAAACAAATATTTCTGCATATGGAATGGGTTTAGGTGCATTTGGCACTTCCTTGGAAGATAGTTTAAATGACATATATCCTTTTTCCTGACCTTCTGCGTCTTTCTGATAGTAGTTGGTACGCAATGTTGCTCTAACAGTTTCAAGGAACTGGTTCAATATTCTATCTTCAACAACGGCATCTACTTTTTGTAGAAGACGCTTAACTTCATTATAGCATTTTTCTACCTCTTTCTGCCTGTCACCTTTCTGGTTAACATCAAACCTTGATTCAAAATATGCTACAATTGACCTTGATATTTGCGGGTGCTTGCAAAGCGCCTTGAACATAAGCTCTTTCGAATATGGGTAACGCAATTGCAGAATGTATTTTGTATATGCACGCAGAATTGATATTTGGCGGGCAGATAAGCCAGCACGTGCAACAAGCATGTTAAGCTTGTCATTTTCTACCTGCTTGCTCCATATTTGAAGCAGGGTTTCCTCCAGCTTGTCTTTTATTTCTGACAATGCTGGCAAGGCAACCTCTTTATTGCT
Source organism: Alphaproteobacteria bacterium (assembly GCA_003531345.1). Classification (GTDB taxonomy): domain Bacteria; phylum Pseudomonadota; class Alphaproteobacteria; order Rickettsiales; family UBA8987; genus UBA8987. The sequence goes on from DQGZ01000164.1 coordinate 8,261, forward strand.
AATATCTGCGTCATCTAAGGTTAGCTTGTAATGGTAAAGGCTTACCTGACTTTGCTGATGTTTTGGTTTTATTTTAAAGCCTGTTTCATCAATTGCTTTAAAACCTATATTCTCAATTATTGGCAATACATCTGAAAGTGTGAAATTTTCAAAAGTATAGAGTTTCAACTGGAATATATTCTCCGCATCACCAAGCAGATGGTAAACATCAAAAGAAACTGCAAGCTTTGAACTATTATAAACCGATTCTATTTTTGCAATATCCAAAGTTGCACCACCAGGGTGGTAAATATCCTTATAGTTCTCAGGGAATGCTTTTGAATAATTACGGAAAATATTTTCACCTTCAATCTCACCGAATTTATTGGAAAGTTTCTGGCTTAAATTATCTATCCAGGTGTTAGTCTTGTCGATTATCCGCTGCTCTATCTTCCTTACGTCAATTTTCCTGTCACGCAGTTTCAGGTTTGAAACATCAAGATAGTCAGATGCTATACCCTGTGGTACAGCACTTATTAAAATATTAACCCTCGCAAGTGGAGACTCAGTTACCTGAGTGTAATAATCCATCACTGAACCGCCAAGATCCTCGGTTAGGATTTTTTGGATATTCTCCCGCACGTAGGTTGTAAAGAACTCCCTCGGGATAAAAATTATACAGGAGTAATAACGATAGAACCTGTCACGGCGTATAAATAGCCTTGTAGCTGGTTTTTCAGAAAGGGTAACAATACCCATGCTCATTTCAAATAACTCATCTTCAGTTGATTGCAGCAATTCATCACGCGGGTGGTTCTCAAGCATTGCAACTAATGCTTTACCATTATGACTTTGCGCCCTGAAACCAGATTTTTTAACTATGTTATCAATTTTCTGCCTGATTATAGGTATATTATGCGCCGACTGGAAATAAACCTTGGAAGTAAACAAACCAAGATAACGCTCTTCACCTATAACGTCACCTTTTTTGCCATATACCTTAACTGAAATATAGTCCATGTGAACATGCCTGTGCACCACAGATTTACGGCTGGACTTGGTTATTTCAAGGATACTTGGGTTTTCAACAATGAATTTTTTATTGAATGGTATTGCACGTATCTTAGGGTCATTGGCACGTGATATCTCTGATTTAAAGATACCAAGGTCACTAACCTCATTAAAGTCAAAACGGTTTTTTGAATAGTCATAATAACGATAGCCAAGAAAAATAAAGTTACCATCTGCTGTCCAGCGCAAAAATTCTGCTGACTCAGAAACTTCATTTGCAGTGTTTGTTTTAAGCTTGAGGCTACTTACAGCCTCAATAGTTTTAGCCACCCTTTCGGTCATTGGCTTAAAATCATTTACTGCATGGTAAACACATTCAAGTATTTTCCCTATCTCACGCTCTATTTCCCTGTGTTCCTTCTCCGAAGAAACGTGACCTATCTGTATCTGAATAACTGACTCAACAGAACCCTCAGCACGATTGCTGGAGTTTGCCAGATTTATCCTCTCAAGCTTGCCATCTTTACTGCGGCTAACAATAAAAATTGGGTGAAGCACTTCATGCAGTATTCTTTCTTCCTGAAAGAGATATGAGGTTATGGAGTCAAGAATGAATGGGGTGTCATTAAGGTTAACCTCAACAAAAGTGCGCTCACTTTTAAAACCATCCCTTTTCTCATCTGGGTTAAAAACCCTGACCATGCGTTTTTGACTTACCTTACGTGTGGCAATAAAATTATAAAGTGAATATGCTGACAATTGCAGATTTATTACGGAATTATTTTCTAGATATTTGGGGTCTGCGTCCTGATATATACCACTTAAAAAGGCTTTAAAATT
>DQGZ01000054.1 GCA_003531345.1 Alphaproteobacteria bacterium
CTTCCGATCTCTTTTTCTTTTGCAAATTTATGCATCAAACTATTGATTACGTACAAATAATTGGCTTCCAATTTTTTGAATTCAAAAATTGCTCTTTTTTCATCTAAAGTTAAATTTTCCTTTTTATTATAAGATGCATTTATAGAAAACGAACCTTCCTCCCCTGTATATTTAACAAAAGTTTCCGAAAAACTATCTTTATAAAAAACAAAATTATCATCTGTTAATAAATAATCTACAAAAGCGTTTTTAAGAAAGCTTGAATATCTTTTTTTTAAAAGTTCGGTTGTAACCTCATTTCTATAATTTTCATTGCTTATAACTTTAAAGCTTTCGGAAATTAATTTTTCCATTGAAACACTGTCTTTACCTTCAAAAGATGCTTTTGTAATGGGGTTACTAATTAAATTCCTTCGATGCCCATATAAAAAATCTAAAACACATATCCCAAAGGCGGAAGCCCCTGTAACTACATCTGCCCAGTCAACTCCCAAGCCATTTAAATGACTTTCCCAAGCGGCAATAGCTTGATATGTTAGTAACGTTGTAGTTTCGGTGGCATTTGCAATCCTTACTTTATATCTATCAGGAATTTTGTCTAGAGCTTGTTCATAAACATTCTTAACTTTTGCTGGGAAATCTCCAACAAATTTAACGGCAACTAATAATGATTTTTTAGGTAAAATTTTCACACTTATACACTTTACGTTTAAGTATACACAAAAAAAGCCAAAATTAAAGCTATTTAGCTGGCTGAGGTGCTTTACTTCTCGAAACTATAAATGCCTTATCCCCTAGACTTTTTACAAAAACCAACTAAAAACCAATTACCAACAACTAACTACTATCTAAAATGACAGCCACGCAAGCACAAACACAAAATAAAAATGTAAGGGTAGAATCTGATACTTTTGGGCCGATAGATGTTCCGGCGGATAAATTATGGGGTGCGCAAACTAGCCGTTCACTTATCAATTTCGGTATTGGCACAGAAAAAATGCCAGCTTCTGTGGTGCGTGGTTTGGGTATAATTAAATATGCTGCGGCAAAAGTAAATGCGGACATGGGCAAGTTAGATAAAAAAATTGCGGAAGCAATAATGCAGGCAGCGCAGGAAGTTTTTGAGTTAAAACATTTAGAAGAATTCCCTTTATCAGTTTGGCAAACTGGCTCAGGCACTCAAACGAATATGAATGCGAACGAAGTTATTTCAAACCGCGCAATACAAATTTTAGGTGGTGAAGTTGGTAGCAAAAAGCCAGTTCACCCGAATGACCATGTGAACATGGCGCAAAGTAGTAATGATACTTTCCCAACGGCAATGCACATCGCCGCAGTTGAGCAGTTAGAAAATAAATTATTACCAGCTTTAAAAATCCTTCATACTGCTTTAAATAACAAAGCGAAAGACTTCGCAAAAATTGTTAAAATCGGCAGAACCCACACTCAAGACGCAACGCCATTAACATTAGGTCAGGAATTTTCTGGCTATACAAAACAAGTTGAGTTTTCAATTGAACGCGTAAAATCAGTTTTACCTCACTTATATCAACTGGCACAAGGCGGCACAGCAGTTGGCACAGGTATAAACTGTCCTAAAGGTTTTGCTGAAAAATTCGCAAGCGAAGTAGCAAAAATTACAGGCAAACCATTTATAACAGCAGAAAACAAGTTTGAAGGCCTAGCATCAAATGATGCAATCGTTCAAGCATCTGGAGCACTTAATACAATAGCAACCAGCTTCATGAAAATTGCTAATGATATCCGTTTCTTAGCCTCTGGTCCTAGATGCGGCATTGGTGAAATTTCAATTCCTGAAAATGAACCGGGAAGCTCAATAATGCCAGGTAAAGTTAACCCAACACAATGCGAAAGCCTTACTATGATTGCTTGTCAGGTAATGGGTAATAATGTTGCAATTACTATCGCTGGAAGTAACGGACATTTTGAACTTAATGTGTTCAAACCAGTTATGATTTTTGACCTTATTCAGTCAATTAACCTTCTTGCTGAAGGGGCGGTAAATTTTACTGAAAGATGCGTAAATGGCATTGAAGCAAACTTAGAACGCATTGCAGAATTGCGAGATAAATCACTAATGTTAGTTACGGCACTTAACCCGCATATTGGTTATGATAATGCAGCAAAAATAGCCAAAAACGCCCATAAAAAAGGTACAACCCTAAAAGAATCAGCCCTTGAACTTGGGCTTCTAACCGCCGAGCAATTTGATAAATGGGTAGTGGCAGAAGATATGATTGAGGAGAGATAAGTAGCCAAGCATTTGGTAGTGTCGCCACAATTATATCAACCTTTAAACCCAGTTGCTATAAGATAAATTTCTGATGAGTCGTCTCGGCTGGCTTGTGGTTTGAAATGTTTTACTTTTTCAAAATGTTTTTTAGTTTCATTTAGTAAGTGGCTTTCAGCACCTGCTCTAAAAACTTTTGCAATAAAAGTGCCGCCAACCTTCAAATGGTTCAAGGCAAAATCAATTGCCAATTCAAGCAAATAAGTCATTCTTATTGTATCTGTTTTATTATGACCTGACTGGTTTGGCGCCATATCGCTCATCACCACATCTAATTTTCCTTCAAACATTTTTTCTAGTTGTTCTAAAACTTCCTGCTCTGAAAAATCACCAACTAATAATTCAACACCATCAAGTTCTTTGATTGGCAATAAA
>DQGZ01000224.1:0-902 GCA_003531345.1 Alphaproteobacteria bacterium
GCTCGCTTCGGATGTCCCTTAACCTATAAATCCCTGAAACAAGAAACCTGAAACCAACCATTACAGTAATAGGTGTTGGCGGCGCTGGCGGAAATGCAGTTAACAACATGATAGAAACCAATGTTGATGGTGTAAAATTTGTTATCGCAAACACTGACGCGCAGGTAATTGAAAGCTCAAAATGTGCAAATAAAATACAATTAGGAATGAATGTTACGCAAGGTCTTGGCGCTGGATCATACCCTGAGGTTGGGAAAGCAGCAGCAGAAGAATCACTTGAAGAAATAATTGATCACATACAGGGCAGCAACATGGTTTTTATCACCGCAGGAATGGGCGGTGGAACAGGAACTGGCGCAGCACCTGTTGTGGCGCGTTTAGCGCGAGAACAGGGAATATTAACGGTTGGGGTTGTTACTAAACCTTTCCATTTTGAAGGCACCCACCGCATGCGTATGGCAGAACTTGGACTACAGGAATTACAAAAATATGTTGATACCATGATTGTTATCCCTAACCAGAATTTATTCAGGGTAGCAGATAAGAACACTACATTTAAAGATGCTTTTAAAATGGCTGATGGCGTTTTAAAGTCAGGCGTGAAAGGCATCACAGACCTTATGGTAAACCCTGGCCTTATCAACCTTGACTTCTCAGACGTAAGAAGCGTTATGGGGGAAATGGGCAAAGCGATGATGGGCACTGGTGAAGCAGAAGGTGAAAATAGGGCTATAAGGGCGGCAGAAGCAGCAATTGCTAACCCACTGCTTGATAATGTTTCCATGCAAGGTGCAAAAGGCGTTCTGATTAATATCACAGGCGGCGCAGATATGACCCTGTTTGAAGTTGATGAAGCTGCCAACAGGATAAGAGAAGAAGTTGACGAAAATGCAAATATAATT
>DQGZ01000224.1:1227-1931 GCA_003531345.1 Alphaproteobacteria bacterium
TGACCAGACATACTCTGGCAGTGGCAATAGAATGAACGCCCAGCAAAATGCTGCCAAACAGAATGCTGCAAACAACCAAGCAAAATTTCACGATACCAAAGTACAACAAAAATCTGAGCGTGAAGAGCAGGAAGAGGAGATTGATGAAACCCAGACCTTCATACCAAAAGAACCAGTAGAGCCTGCTACTTCTGCTATAAATCACAGGTCAGAAAGAACTGAAAACCTTGAAAGACCTGGCAGGGTTCAGCCTCAGCATACCAGCTCGGTTGGTGGATTATTTGGCTCACTTTTTAGCCGTAAACCTGAAAATGACAGGCAGAATAATACAGAAGCGGAACCACATCAGGTTAAACCTGCAAAAAACCAGTACGAGGAAGACCTTGAAGTTCCTGCATTCATGAGAAGAAAGGGATAAGATATTTCCCTGTTAATGCTTTGTTGCTGAACTGCAATCAGAAAATTTAATGCTGCCTGTAATTAACTCTATAATCAATTATACCATACCTAAAAAATGCCTGTGTGGCGATAAATTTTCTGATACACAAGGCGAGATTTGCGCCGAATGTTTTTCAGATATTAAATTCTCAACAGAAATTAATTGCTGCCCAGCCTGCTCCTTTCCTTTTGAATATGAAATGGGCAAGAATGTTTTATGTAGTGACTGCATTAATGAAAGCCCTGACTTTGACCATTTAAAATTC
>DQGZ01000224.1:2131-10817 GCA_003531345.1 Alphaproteobacteria bacterium
TTTGCGTATAATGAATTTACTGGAAAAATAATTAAAAAATTCAAATACTCTGATGCAACATATAACAGCAAAAAGCTTGCAAACCTGTTGTTTAGCAAAGCAAATATGTTCAATGAAAATTTTGATATAATAACCAGCGTACCTTTAACTAATAAACGCCTCAGAAGTAGAAAATACAACCAATCTGCCATTCTAGCGCAGGAGTTAGCAAGAAAACTTAATAAAAAATGTAATAATCTTTTACTAAAAAAAACCAAGGAAACTAAGGTTCAGGCAGGCTTAAGCAAAAAAGACCGCCAAAAAAACCTAAAAAATGCATTTAAAGTTAACCCCAGATATAAAGAGCAACTAACAGCAAAGAATATATTAATAATAGACGATGTTTACACCACTGGCTCAACCCTTAATGAATGTGCACGAACACTAAAAAGAGAGGGCTTTACTGGCAAGATATATGGCTTAGTTCTAGCCAGAGTTTTCCGTGATGCACACCCCTATATTTAGCGCCAGTTTTAAGCGCCACTCAAAGCATTAGGATTTTACGATAATTCACCTTTCTCCGTACAAACAGGTGCTGAAGCCGTTTGCCAAAAATTAATGGGTTGGCAGAGATTAACCCATTTAAGTTGATAAATTTTAGTTAAATAATTAATGTATTTTTAATGTTTTCTTAATGAATTTGTAACAAATCCATGCTATTATGCCTTTCATGGGGTTACTCATAACAAAATTAAGTTTGAGGTAACTATGGAAGCTAATAAAAACATACAAACTTTTGAGAAAGCGCCTGTTGATACCAAAACAGACCCTGCGAAGCTTTTACATCTGTCAAATACTTTCAGGTTACACAAAGAAAACAAACTAAAATTTTTCTACCCAGAAAATAATAATAAAAATTACAGCGAAGAAGAGGAGGAGCTTTTACTAAAGGCAAGAATAAATGCGCTGAATTGTGAAGGATGCAGTGGAGTGAAGGACACTAATAGAAATTATAACGTACGAGTATTAGAAGAAGGCAGTTTAAAACTTCAGGTTATTGAAAATCACAATATATATATGGAAGAAAAAAACCCCTTCCCAGAGCAGGAAGATGGTAAAATCTGGGCAAAAACTATTTTTTACGCCATCTGCGAATCGCTTTCAAAATTATTGAAAAAACCATCATAAAACTGCAAATCAGTAATATGGTTTTATTACCATGTTCACTGAAGTAAGTTGGCCTTTCTAACGCTGCGGGAAGCTTTATATCAATTACCCCTTTTTTATTTAACTCCAGACTTTTTAATATTATTCCATTTGCATCTATCACAGCAGAAACGCCTGTATTTGCAGCCCTTATTACTGGAACGCCCTCCTCTATTGCCCGCATTCGTGATTTATCAAGATGCTGGTATGGACCAGTAGAATCACCAAACCATGCGTCATTGGTAAGGTTCAATATGAATTTTGCCCGATCTTTGAATTCAGGTTTATTATCCACCACCTGATTGGGGAATATTATCTCGTAACATATATTAGGTGAGAAAGCTGGGGCATTATCAAGTTTTATTATGTCAGGCCCTTTGCCGCGGCTAAAATCACCATGACCACCAGCTATACTTTCAACCAGCGGGAATATTTTTCTCAAAGGAATATATTCACCGAATGGCACCAGATGGTGTTTGTTGTAAAATTTATCTTCCACCAGATTTCCTTCGCCATCTATTATTTCCATGGAATTATAGACAGCATTATTTTCAATATCATAACGTATTGAGCCCAGTAAAAGGTAAGCAGAATAAGGAACTATGTCTGAAACTTCATCACGGAATAACGGGGAGACCTTTATATTAAAAGGCGTTGCTGCCTCTGGCCAGATTATCAGGTCTGGCACGAAGCCGTCAATCTCTGATTTTTTTACTGAAAGAGTATATAGTTTATATAATTGCTCGCCCAAGCGAAGATTATCCATTTTTTCCTGCTGGGATATATTCGGCTGCACCACACGGATATAGGTTTTTTCAAACTTATCAGTGTTCTTTAATATCTTTTCCCTGCCATTCATGGATATTATTGCCGTTACAAAAACTATCGGCAGTAAATATAACATTGAAAAACTTATCTTGGTGACACGGTTATAGAACTTGAAATCAACCAGTGAAGAAAACACCATATATGGCGCTGAAAACAATATTATAGCAAGCAAGCTTAACCCGTAAACACCAACATAAGCAGCAGCCTGAGATATTTCTATACTGCCCATGAATATATAACCAGTAAGGTTCCATGGAAAGCCCGTTAAGGCATGACCACGGATAATTTCTGCAAATACCCATGCGGAAGAAAAGAATAATATCTTTGCAAAACCTTTATATTCAAGCTTATGGGTGAGGTAACATACAAAGCCTATGAACAGGGCAAGTATGGCGGGTATAAGGCTTGCGGCAAATGGTATCAGCCAGGCGAATTTATCAGCCTCCACCAGTAAGGAATTTGATATCCAGTAAAGCCCAGTAACATGGTGAATAAAGCCAAACAGAAAACCTAATATAAACCTACGGCGGTTGCTACGGGCGAAATCCAGCAGCACCATTAAGCCTGTAATTGCTGCAAAACCAGCCACAAATACATAATACGGCGCAAAGCATAAGGTGAATAAGCCACCGAGAAATATGGAGGTAAAGTACAACACAAATTAGTTCTTAGTTTCTAGTTCTTAGTTGTTAGTCCTATATTTTTTCTAATTACTAAGAGCTTTGAACTAACTACTTAGAACTCAGCAAATCTTCCACTACAAAATCGACATTGTAGTTTCCATTCCAGAAGTTTTTCTTAACTTCACCGATAAGTGAAACATTTTTCATTAGATTTTCATTTATTGCCTGCTGTAACGGTGTGTTAACTGCATTAAATGCAACACATTTCAACGAACCATAACCTGCCTTTATCGCCCGCCCGTCACTCACAAATATTGCAATATGTTTTTCAGCATAGATATTTATTTTTACTATCTTTGCGTTTTCCAGCATAATTACTGGGGTTGGGTTGCCATTGCCAAATGGCTCAAGTTTTTCTATCTCCTCCGCAAGTTCAAGCGTTACTGAATTCACATTCAGCACAAGGTCAACTTTCTGGCTATTGTTTGAAATATAGCTTTGATATGCACTTTCTATCTTATTATTTATATAGGTTTTAAATTCGTCTATCCTGTTCATATCAATAGTAAATCCTGCCGCAGCCGCATGCCCACCACCATTTATCAGCAGGCCATTGGCTTTTGCCTCAGCAATTGCGCTGCCAATATCCACACCAGAAACGGAGCGTGCGGAGCCCTTACCTACCCCATTTTCAACTGATATTACTAAGGCTGGCTTATTGAATTGCTCCTTAAGCCTACCAGCAATTATACCTATTACCCCCTGGTGCCAGTTTTTGCTATGCAGCACTAATGCGCTGTAGTCCTCCTCCCGCTTGCGGGGGGAGTTAGAGGGGGGGGTATTTAATTCTTCTAGAATTTCAGTTAAAACACCTTCAATATTACTCATAACATCAAAGTTCCAAAATCTTATAACCCTGTAGCCAGCCTGGTTTAAATATTTTGTACGTGCATTATCATAATCCTGATTTTCAGAGTGCGTTGCACCATCAACTTCAATAATCAGTTTTGCTTCTACACATATAAAATCTACAACATAATTTCCTATCGGATGCTGCCTTCTGAAAGAATATTCATTTATTTTATTCCTTAATTCAAACCACAGCTTGCCTTCAACTTCATTCTGGTTTTTCCTTAAAGCCAAAGCTTTTTCAAGCGATATAGGGTCACGTGTGGTAAATTCTCTGTTACCAATTCTTATACCCCCCCCTCTAACTCCCCCCGCAAGCAGGGGGAGAACTGAAGAGGTTACCTGTTGTTCTAAAACCATCTCCACTGCTTCTGCAAGGTTTGCCTTTTCAATCTCCTGCCTCTCTTTGTTCAACTGGTTAAGTTTTTCCGCTAGTTGCTTTGCTTCAATTTCATCATTACTGGTAAGAAGTTTTAAGCCATATGAAGCATCATCCAGCCTGCCCGCCGCATTGATGCGGGGCCCTAACATAAAACCTAAGGAATATGCGTCTGGATTTTCCTTTACACCTGCAATATCCAGCAAATGTTTAAGCCCGATATTATTCCTGAGCTGCAATATTTTTATCCCAGCGCTTACTATAGCACGGTTAACGTCTTTCAGCAGCATTACATCACACACGGTTCCCAGTGCAGCAAGGTCAAGATAGCGCATGATGCTGGGTTTGGTTTTGGGAAATAGGAATTGGGAATTAGGATTTAGGGTGTTATTTTCACTATTTCCTATTTCCTTCTTAAACCACCCCCCCTGCTCAAATTTTCTATTTAGTGCGGCTATCAGAATGAATGCCAATCCAGAGGCGCATAAATGCTTATAGGGTGATGCTTCATCAATGCGGTTAGGGTTTATTATGGCTATTGCGTGGGGCAATTGCTCCATACCTAAATGGTGGTCAAGCACTATCACGTCAATGCCAAACTCTTTAGCTTTTTCTAGTGGTTCGAATGATGTAACACCGCAATCAACTGTTATAATAAGCTCCGCCCCTTGTTTGTGGAGTTTTTCAATAGCATCAAGGTTTATACCGTAACCCTCCTTAAACCGATTGGGGATATAAACTTCAGTAGCAACTCCAAGGTCAGCAAAATATAATTTCAAAATAGAGGAAGCAGCGCAGCCATCAACGTCATAATCGCCATATATAAATATTTTCTTCTGGTTTTTTACCGCATTAAAAATAAAATTAACGCCCTTTTCCATATCCATAAAATCATATGGCTCTGGCAGAAAATTTTTAATTTTAGGGTCTAGGAAATTTTCAATATCATGCAATTCTATGCGCCTTGCTGCAAGCAGGCGAGCAAGCATATCTGAGATGCCAAATTTTTGCATAACAGCAGTTACATAAGCCTCATTGGGCTTTTCAACAGGAGTATATATTTTACCTTTAACGGAAAGCATCAAGATTTCTTATATGGGTGCATATTCCATTTATCAAAACAATCTTGCCAGTAATTGAAGGTTTTATATTCTTCTGGCGTTCCGAAGCACAGATAGGCATCAATTTCAAATATTCTAACATTCAAGCCAAGAGATACAGCATCATTAATACAGGTATCAATATAGAATTCATTATTTACCCTTGTATTATTTGCTATCATGCGCTCTGCTGAGAGCTTGAAGTAAGAAGCTTTTTTAAAGGTAAATGCGCCGATTATTATTGGGTCATTTTTAGGGTTTGAAAGTGGTTTTTTAACGGAAACTGACCTTACAACGCCGCCCTGCTCTTCCACCCAGCCATATGAATTGGGCGTTTTTACGGCGTTAGGGTGGTTACGTGTAACCCAAACTATCACATCAACTTTAGGGTCTGAGAATATTTCATGATATTTTTCCTCATCATATATCATTCCGTTATCACAGGCTGCTATTGTTAATGGTTTATTGGGATCAATTTTTTCCAGCCCTAATAAAGCCGTTATTGCCTGACCTTCAGTAAGTTCTTTAAGTTCAACTATCTCTACATTTCCGTCATTGCGAGCGAGCTTTTGCGAGCGCGGCAATCCATCAGACTTAGTGTCTGGCTCGTTAGGATGGATTGCTTCGTCGGCTTTGCCTCCTCGCAATGACAATAAGGTTTTTTTAATTTCACTTAACTGAGGAAGATCTGAGCGAAGGATAAAAATGGTTTTTTCTGACATAGGCATATCAGAAGCAGCCTGCATTACCATTGGCCTACCCATTACAGGGATAAGCGGCTTAGGCTGAGTGTAACCCTGCTTTGCGAAGCGTGAGCCAGCCCCCGCCATAGGCATAAGGTTAGCGCCATAATATTTATATTTACAAGGTTTTTTGTGCTTGATAAGCAGGCGAAAAATTTTGGAATAATAGAGATATTCCGCCAAGTCCTGTGGAGTGCCCCATTGCATAAAATGCTCCAGCTCATACACTTTTATTTTTTTACCTTCCTCACACATTGGTTTATAGACAAGGCTTGCGTAAAACTCACCGTTGAGGTTATAATTTTTTTCAATGGTCTTTTTGCAGTAATGAAGTGCCGTTGCACCAGAGTTAAAATAATATGTTCCTGATGAAGCATATTCTAAAATCGGGTTATCTGTCCAAGGTTTTTTCTCCTGAATATTAACCACCAGACCTTTTTCAAGTTTTGGGTAAGCGTAATTAGTGTTGCCCAGCATATGTGGGTGAAAGCCAGTATAGCACGGTATTGCGCCGTCTAACTTTTCCTCAAGAACAAAATTTTTAAAATCATTATAATTCCAGTAGCAGGTAAAATCACAATAATTAATTATGGTGGGGAGTTGCTTATCAATATATCCTTCTGCCTGTAAAACTGCATGAACCGGCCCGAGCTTATGCGGAGCTATTGCAACTATTCTGCCATTTGGAGATATGCGCTCTAAAGTTTCCTGCATTTTATATTCAGGGTTTTCCAGATGTTCACGGTTACAGATAAATATAAAATCATCATCTGGTGAAAACATATTCACCACATATTCAATGATTGGCTTGCCATCAACGTCTATCATTGGTTTTGGCACGGTGTAACCAGCTGCACGGAAACGCTCCCCGAAGCCAGACATTGCGATTATTATTTGGAATTTATTTGTCATAGTAAAATTTCTCCCCCTGCCTGCGGGGGAAGTTAGAGGGGGGTGTTCGCCCCTAGATGATAGAAGTTAGATCTCTGATGTTAGTTTTTTTAACAAAATCTAACTTCTAATATCTATCATCTAATATCTTAACTAACACCCCCACCTTGAAAATTTGGTAAACAAGTTTACTCAGATTTTCTTTCCTACCCCGCAGGCAGGGGAGGAATAAACTCGTGTTATTTATTCAAACTCTGGCGGTATTTTTCAGCATCCCAGTTTAAAAGTTCATCTTCCTGATCTTTAGTGAGATATTTTAAACCTTCGCTTGAGTGAATTTTATTCAATACCCGTGAAAGAGCAACCAGCATAAGCTCAGCACCGATTGAAAGGTCATTGCGTACTATCATACCCTTGCCGCTTATAGCATAGCAAGGCGCACTTGCGCTGGTAAGGTTTACTGAGTCATTATATAATTTTATGCCACTACCTAAAAACACTACATGGTCTGGGTATAACGCACCTTTAGCCGCAATACCCAAATTAAACTCATCTGATGCTATATTGTGTATTTCATTATATTTTGGCAGGCGGTAATTTGAATTCTGGATAAGGTTTTTTATATACTGAATATCTGGCATTATTATTCCTTTATCCATTAAAAATATCTTTTCTTCAATTTCATGCACCAGTTTTTCTGCATCTTTTGCGCTGTCTGCACCTATTACTATGCCATGATTTTCCAGTATAAGAATATCTGGCTTTGTATGTAGGGTTTTTTCTATCTCCTTTGTTAGTGGCAGACCTGGCCTAGCATATTTTACGAAAGCTATATTATAGCCTTTTAATAGTGCTGAAAATTTCTGCTCAAAATTTTTATATATTGCATACGCAATAGTATTTATGCTGTGAATATGAACCACCACCTTATGCGGCATTACCAAATGCAGCGAGGTTTCAATTGATGGGCGCAGTGACGAATAAGATTCGTCTGCCAGAGCTTTTGCTGCATCAGTATCAATTGTGTTATCAGAGAGCTGTTGTTTTAAAATATCTATTTTAAGGGGAACGAAAATGTTTTTCTCCATCGCCTGTGCAAGCCAAGTGCCTGATGCCTTTATCCACATTATGCCGTTATCTTCCTTCCATGATATATTACCACCAGCACCTTGTATCAGGTTCAGGTCAGAGCCTAATTTTGCGGATAATTTTGATATTTCAGAATGAAGGTTTAATTTTGACACCACCTAAACGCTGTTAAGAAGTTTTATTTAGTTGGTCTTTCAAACCTTTTCCAGCACGGAAATATACAACCCTTCTTTCCTTTACTTCAACCTTTTCACCAGTTCTTGGGTTGCGGGCTATCCTGCCTTTGCGCTTACGAATAGAAAATGTTCCAAAACCACGTATTTCAATACGCCCATCTTTTTTTAGAGTGTCCATTATCATATCAAAAAAAATATCAACCGCACTTGCAACCTCTTTCAGTTGTAAATGAGGGTTTTTATCTTTAAGTATTTTTATAATTTCTGACTTTGTCATTTTACTAGAAGTTAGATGTTAGACGCTAGATGTTAGATTGAACCTTGAAAAATCTAACATCTGTCATCTAAAGTTTTAACCCTTGGAACTGATATTTCTCTGAAATTGTTCCAAAGTCAAAGATTTTTGACATATTTTTAGAAATTGCTCCGAGTAACTCCTCAAGGGCAGGTTTTTTCTTTTCAAGGGAAATATCTTTCACTTCAAGGTCTTCATCTATATTTTTCTTGGTTTGAAGCCATTTCAGGGCATCTTTTTCCGTTCCCAATTCATCAATAAGCTTATACTCAACTGCTTTTTTGCCTGAATATATGCGGCCGTCTGCCAGCTTGAGAACCTCTTCCTTTTTAAGCTTTCTATTTTTTGCGGTTACATCAACAAAATAATCGTAAAAATCTTCCATTGTGTTTTTTAGCACAGCTAACGCAGCTTCATTCTTTTCCTCAAATAATGTTGGTGAGCCTTTCAGAGGAGAGGTTTTAACAT